>JAMFSG010000168.1 GCA_026225155.1 Verrucomicrobiota bacterium | reverse complement strand
GGACTTGATGTTGGTCGCGCCGGCGGATGTCGAAATGGCCATCGCGCGCATCACGCAGATGGCGCGCGCGGCGGGCATTCATTGCATCGTCGCCACGCAGCGTCCGTCCGTAGACGTCATCACCGGCGTCATTAAGGCGAACATTCCGGCGCGCATCGCGTTTCAAGTCGCGAGCCGTGTGGATTCGCGGACGATTCTCGATGCGATGGGCGCGGACAAATTGCTCGGCAAAGGCGACATGCTTTATCTGCCGCCCGGCTCCGCGAATCTCAAACGTGCCCAAGGCGCGCTCATCACCGATCAGGAATTGCAAAGCGTCGTGGACTTCATCGCCGCGCAAGCCAAGCCGAGTTACGAAATGGAAATCCACAAACAGCTTTCCAAACCGTCCGCGCCGACGGACATCGAAAGCGGCATTGACGAGGACGAAGAAATTATCCAGCAATGCATCGAGGTCATCCGCAGCGAACAAAAAGCCAGCGTCTCGCTCTTGCAACGTCGTCTGCGCCTCGGTTACGGACGCGCCGCGCGCATCATGGACGAACTGGAAAATCGCGGCATCGTCGGCCCGAGCAACGGCGCCGAACCGCGCGAAATCCTGATTGATCTCGACGGCGGCGGCGCGGATGGCGGCAATCAAAGCATGGTGTGAAAGGATTTTCGATATACGATTGACGATTTACGCGTTGGTGGAAAATTTCAAAGCGGCTCGTAAATTGCATATCGCAAATCGAAAATTATTTGGGCGGATATTGCCAAACCCAATCGCCTTCGAAAAATTTAACCGCGCCGTTTTGCCCTAAAACCACTTGGCCACCGTCATCTTTTTCATTCCAGCCGACGGAATATAAAACGAACTGACCATTTGATTCTAAACGATAATGCAACGGCTCGCCGTTGATAACATCGCGTGGAATTTTTTCCATGAACTGCGGCGTCAGCACTTCGAGTGTTTCCGGATAATTTCCATGAATTAGTCGGTAGCGTTCTAACGCGATGGCTGTGCGCGTCAAATCAATCTGGCCCTGAATTTGCGCTGTTTTTCTCGCATACGCGCCAAGCGCCGGCAATATTTGATGGGCGAATATATTCCATGGCCGAGCTTGCTTATCAGTGGAAAGATTAGCTTGCTGAATTTTTTTAGGGAAAACAATCATCTGCCCAACATCAATCATTTTTGAATCCCAGTCTTGGTGTATTTGTGCCATGGCCATTTCATTTAGATAAAACCAGCCGCTTGGTGTCAGATGAGTGCCGATTGCTCCGATGGCATTTCCAATTTTTTCCCAAAAACTATGGTTTTGATAATCCGCGATGTTGCTGTCAAAAGATGCTTGAGTAAGCGGGCGCTGTTGCCGCCAGTTATCAATTTGGGCGATACTAAATGCAAGTTCACTTCGTATGATAAGCTGATGATCTGCAAAAAAATTTATTTTTGATAGCGCCACATCCAATTCGACAAGCTGCTCATCCGTCCATTGATGTTTCGCCAAGCTTTCCCAGATCGGCTCGATGCCAATGGCGACGATGGCAATTCGAACCAGATGCGAAATCAAAAACGGCGACGTGTGCAACGACCCGGTCAAATAAAAAAGTAATTTGATATCGGCCAAAGCTTCATCATTTTGGCCGTCAGCTAATTCCGCCTGCACGCGAAGTTGCAATAACTGCGTGCAACGTTTCAGCGTCGCCAAAACTGGCAACAATTTTGAAGCGGAACCAAACCCATCTTCGTAATTAAGCGGAACATTGGCGTAAGGCCGTTGACTGGCTTGCCGCAATTCTTCGACCGCTGAATCAAATTTGCTCAAAGCCAACAAAACATCTTTCGCCGGAGTTTGGGGCCGTGAGGCGATGGGAAATCCGGCGGTTTCATGATTTGCATAATTGGTCCGGTCAACGAACGCACCATTGGTCATGACTAATCCAACAATGGCGTGAATGTTTGCTGGCTTGCGAAAATAATCCTGCCAAATTTTCAAATCGGAAAAGCGTTCACGGTAAATCGCATAACCGACGGCATTAGTGTTGGCATTAAAATCCGGGCCGCCATCGTTGCCGTAAGGCGTCATGGAAGATTTTTCATTCACAATGTTGCTGAAAACCGGCGCAGTGAAAAAATTCTGGTCGTCCGGCACGGAAGGTGGAACAAAAGCCTGCCAATCTAATTTTTCACCTTTGGCTTCAAGCTCGCGTTTGTAATTTTCCCACGCACGTCTGCCGCGCCAATCTTCTTCCGTATAAAAGATTGCGATCAACGTGGCGAAAATTGCGCCGCCGACCAAAAGACGGCGCAGCCAGCGCCAGCCGGATTTTTTTGTTTCGTTCATAATTGTATTTTGATTTCGGGAGGGACGGCGTGTCGCCATCCCGTTTTTCTGATTTGATTTGAGACGCCGACACGGCGTCCCTCCCATTTTTTACGCCGTTAAAAGTTTTGTGATTTCCGTCCGTGGCTTGGGTGAAAATTTCTTCGGCGGCTCGGCGATGCGCCAATCGTCCGGCCCGGTCAATTCCGCCAGCAACCGTTCCTGTTGCCGGAACGACATGAAAATTTCTGGCGAAGCAGATTTCCGCGCGGCGGCTGGCGAATGATCGCGCAGCGAAAAATTCACGGCGAAAATCATCAACCACGCCGTCGCCAAACCCGCCCAAATCCGGCGACTCGGAAAAATCAGTTCGCGCCAAATTAAAATTGGGAGGGTTGCCGTGTCGGCGACCCTAAATTTTGGGACGGCGACACACCGTCCGTCCCGGCATTCGGTCGAAACGACTTCGCGGCGGATGGCGTCCAGTTTTGGCGCGGCGGCTTGATGCTGTTCCAATAAAATTTCACGCGGCGTTTTCATAATTTTTTTACCGCTGAGACGCATAGGCGCAGAGAGAAATCAGATTTTGCCTCCTCGGCGTCTTTGCGTCTCGGCGGTGAATTTCAGTTTTCATTTTTCCGTTTGTTTCAATAATTTTCGCAGCGCGCGTTTGGCGTAGTGCAATCTTGATTTCACCGTGCCGAGTTGTGTTTCGGTGATGCGCACGATTTCTTCAATCGAAAAATCTTCGACGAAGTGCAGCAGCAAAACGGAGCGTTGCGGCGGCGGCAGTTGTTCCAGCAATTTCATGAATTCAATTTTTTGTTCATCGCGGATAAGCAAATTGTCCGGCTGGTTTTCAGCTTCGTCGGGCGCCTCGGGAATTTCATCGAGCAAAACTTCTTTCCGTTTGCGCCAAAACTGGATGACTTTTTGGTGCGCGATGCCGAACAGCCAGCTGCCGAATTTCGCATCGTCGCGCAGGTTGCCGACGTGTTTGACGGCGGCGATGAATGTTTCCTGCACGAGGTCGAGGCTCGGCTGTTCGGCGCGCGTGAGTTCAAAAACATAAACATACAGCGGCAATTGGTATCGCCGGAAGAGTGCATCCCAAGCCGCCGGTTCGCCGGCGCGGGCTTGCGGGACGGGCAATGTTTCGATGTCGGCCACTTCCGGCATTTTCAGTGAGTGGAATGCGCGAGGCGAGCAAAGGTTCAATTCAATTTTAAGTTTTTAATTCTTAATTTTTAGTTGAAGAACTTTGAGTCCGGCGATTTTTCCCCAACTAAAAATTTAAAATTGAGAATTAAAAACTCTTTGGGTTCCAATTTCCAAGATTGCCAATTTGCTTTCAAATGCGCTAAATGGTTGAAATGCCAACGGTTGCCGAACAACTCCGCGCGGGGCGCGAAGCAAAAAAATTGACGGTGCAGCAGGTCGCCGATGCGACGAAGATCCGCACCGAACACGTCCGCGCGCTCGAAGAAGGCGATTTCAGCACGTTTTCCGCGCCGATTTACATCCGCGGCTCGGTGAAAAATTACGCGGCGTTTCTCCGGCTCGATCTGCCGCCAATCCTCGCCGCGCTGGATGCTGAATTAAAAGGGACGGAAAAATTCAGCGAGCCGCCACCGCTCACGGAACAGAAAACCACGTTCGTGGACAGTTTGATTTTGGCGGTCGCCAAGCTCAACGGGAAAATGGGTTTGGTCGGCATCGTGGCACTGGCAATCGTCATCGTTGCGGCGATAATTATTTTTGTCGCGCGGCATCATCACAAAAGCGATCCGCTGGGAAATTTGAAACCGGCGGTTTATCAGCCAGCGGGTGCGGGCGATACGTTGCCGCTACCGAGACGGTGAGGGCATTTACGATTTGCGATATACGATTGACGCGTCACCTGCCCGCACGCGCGTAAATCGTAAATCAAATATCGTAAATCCGCTCACATGTCGTCCAAGTAAATGGCGCGGTTGCGCCAGAGATAGATGATTCCCGACGAAGCCGTCAGCACGACCGTGACCCACAACGCGACTTCCGTGAATATCGGCGACCATGTCGCGAACAGATTTTTCAAACCGTCCGGCCATTCGTTCCGCGCGTCCACCACGAGCAAGGCGATGATCGCGACAATCTGCGAAATGGTTTTGTGCTTCCCATAGCGTTCCGCCGACAACACGACATTTTTTGAAGCGGCGAGCAACCGTAATCCTGTGATGGCCAATTCGCGCGCGACGATGATGACGACCATCCACGCGGCCAATTTCACCGGCGCGTCAAGATGCAGATGCGTGCTTTCGACAAAGGCGATAAACGCAGAGCAGGTCAAAATTTTATCCGCCAGCGGGTCCATCAATTTGCCGAAGTTGGTGATGAGATTGCGCGAGCGCGCGATTTTGCCGTCGAGAAAATCTGTGAAACTCGCGACGCTGAAAAGAATCAACGCGAGCGTGTTGCGGAATGGAATCGGCGGCGGCCAGAACAGCACCCACAGAAAAACCGCCGTCAGCACAAAACGCGAGACGGTGAGTTTGTTGGGCAAGTTCATCAAATTAAATCATCCTCATTCTCGTCCTCATCGTCATCCTCAAAAAAATCATTTGAAGGATGAGGATGAATTGTTCACGCGCCGAACTTGTCAAACATCTTCGCATTCGCCTGCATGAGCCGAATGAGGAATTTGGAATCGAACACGCTGAGCGAGCCGAGGTTCGCGCCGGTTTCCGTGAAGCGTTCCAATTTATCCGAGCCGCTGGTGGTCGAATGCAGCAGCACCGGCTGCGGATGCCACGAATGGCCTTTCATCGAAACGGGCGTCGAATGGTCGCCGGTGATGGCGATAACGTCCGGTTTTTTCTTCAACAAAATCGGCAGCGCGGCGTCGAAATCTTCGATCGCTTTTTTCTTCGCCGCAAAATTTCCGTCTTCGCCGTATTTGTCGGTGTATTTGTAATGGATGAAAAAGAAATCGTAGTTGTCGTATTCCTTCAGGTAGCGCTCGAATTGTTCGGCGATCGTCTGCGGGCCTTCGATCTTAATCATGCCGACGAGTTGCGCCAAACCCTTATACATCGGATAAACGGCAAGGCACGCGGGCTTGAGCAAATAACGGTCTTCAAACAATGGAATATGCGGCTGGTGCGCGATGCCGCGCATGAGAAAACCGTTCGCCGGTTTTTCTTTCGCCAAAACCGGCAGCGCGGCCTTGTAAAAATCGGCGATCAATTTCGCCATTTTTTTCTGCTTCAAATTTTTGGCATCGCGTGGCTTCACGGTCGGAATGGCAAAACCTTCGCGGTTCGGATCGGCGTCGGTGAGCGGACCTTCCAAACCTTTGCCGCGAAACACGACGACGAAGCGATGTTCCTTGCCGGCCTTGATGATGACCTGCGTGTCTCCGATTTTTTTGATTTTTGCGGAAAGCAACGCCACGAGTTTTTCGCAGACTTCCGTGGCGATGCGTCCGGCGCGGCGGTCGGTGACAATTCCCTTGGCGTCGAGCGTGGCGAAATTCGCCCGCGCACAAACGTCGCCGGGTTTCAATTCCAAGCCGAGGCCGAGCGCTTCGATGACGCCGCGGCCGACCTGAAATTCCAGCGGGTCATAGCCGAACAAACCGAGATGGCCGGGGCCGCTGCCGGGCGTGATGCCGGGCGCAACAGGAATCATGCGGCCGTGCGCGGAATTTTTCGCGAGCTTGTCGAGGTTCGGCGTGTGCGCGGCCTCAAGCGGCGTGAGGTAATTTTGTTCCTTCGTCGCGAGGTCGCCCAAGCCGTCGAGCACGATGAGCGCGAGCTTCGTTTTCGTTTTAAGCGTCAGTTCGGAATAAAGTGCGTCCAAATTCATGCGCTGATTTTGCGGCGAAGCGGGCGCAAGCGCAATTCGATTCAACCGATGCCGCATGAAAATCATTAAAAAGTCAGTTGAAGAAATCAAATCCTGTAGTAAATCTAGTCAGGGCATTTCATTCGGAAAATGACGTATTTTGTAACCTCGACACGCTTGACCGCTTCATTTTGCGGGCATTTCACCTTTTTCAAGGAGCCGTTATGATGGATTTTTTTCATAAATTTTTTTCCGCCGACGGCTTCATGCCGCACGGCCACTGCTACTTGTGGGAACCCGGCGTTTTGTGGCTGCACATCGCCTCGGACGCCCTCATCGCGCTGGCATATTATTCGATTCCGTTCACGCTGTTGTATTTCATCCGCAAACGCCGCGACTTGCCATTCAACTGGATGTTCCTCTGCTTCGCGGTTTTTATCGTTGCGTGCGGCACGACGCATCTCATGGAAATTCTGGTCATCTGGCATCCGGTTTATTGGCTGTCCGGCAGCATCAAAGCGCTCACGGCTGCCGTGTCGTTGCCGACAGCTTATATGCTGATCCGCTTGGTTCCGCACGCGGTTGAATTGCCCAGCCCGACCGCGTTGCGCAAAGAAATCGCCGAGCGTCAGCTCAATGCCGACCGCCTGCACGAAAGTGAACAACGTTTCCGCCAGGCCTTTGACGACGCGCCGATCGGCGTGGTGCTGATCACGCCGCAAGGCCGTTTTTTGCGGGCGAACCGCGCGTTGTGCGACATGATTGGTTATTCTGAAGCCGAATTGCTCGAAAAGAATTTTCAATCCCTCACCTATCCCGACGACCTCGACAAGAATCTTTCACTGCTCACCGAAACGCTCGCCGGCAAACGCGTTTCCTACCGGATGGAAAAACGCTATTTCCATAAAAATGGCGAGGTCATTTTTGCCCGTTTGAACGCCTGCCTGATCCGTAATCCAAACGGCGAACCGCTTTATTTCATCACGCATATCGAAAACATCAGCGAGACCAAAAAGCACGAACTCGAACGCGAAAAACTTATCGTTGAGCTGCAATCCGCACTCGCCCGCGTCAAAACGCTTTCTGGTCTGATTCCGATTTGCGGCTGGTGCAAAAATGTCCGTTCCGACCAAGGTTACTGGCAAACCGTCGAGCAATATGTGCACGACCAGACTAATGCGACTTTCACGCACGGCGTTTGTCCGGCCTGCGCGGAAAAATTCAAGGGCGACATCCTCAAGGCCGGCGGCAGGCTCGATCAGGAAGCGATCGAAAAATTGCTCGGCAAACTGGATTCCAATGAAAGCAAGCCCGGAGCGTGAGAACCGTTTTCCATTTTGCACTTCGCATGCGGACTGACATCCTTTCGGGGAAATGAATCCGCTTTCGCTCCACGAATTGCATCACGGCCTCCACGCCAATTTTTCCGAACTGAACGGCGCGGAAATCGTCGCAGATTACGGCGACGCGTTGGCCGAACATTCTGCGCTGCGTGAAAGCGCGGGCGTGATTGATCTGAGTTTTCGCTCGTGCATCTGTCTCGTCGGCGCCGACCGCGCGCGCTATCTGCATGGACAAGTCACGAACGAGGTGAAAAAACTTCGCGCGGGCGAAGGCTGTTATTCCGCGCTGACCACGAACAAGGGCAAAATGGAAAGCGACCTGAATATTTTTTGCCTCGCGGACGAATTACTGTTGGATTTTGAACCGGGCTTGACCGAAAAAGTTTCGCAACGGTTGGGAAAATTCATCGTCGCTGATGACGTTCAAATCGTGGACGCCGCGCCGCATTACGGTTTATTAAGTGTGCAAGGGCCGAAAGCGGAAATGGTCGTCCGCGCGCTGGAATTATTTTCTGAAATTCCCGCTCAACAATTCGGCTCGATAAAAATTTCCGACGCCACGCTTGGTGAAATTTATTTGATGAATCATGCGCGCCCGGCTGGGAGCGCCGGCTTCCAGCCGGCGAGTTCACGCGGCAAAAATATCGCAGCTTGCCGACAGGATGTTGGCGCTTCGGCGGGTTTTGATTTATTCATTCCGATCAATTCGCTCGGCGCGGTCGCGGATAAATTGATCGCCGCCGCCAAACAAACCGGCGGACGCGCCGTCGGCTGGACGGCGTTTGAAATCGCGCGCATCGAGGCGGGTATTCCACGATTCGGCGCGGACATGGACGAGACGAACATCCCGCTCGAATGCGACATCGAAAGCCGCGCCATCGTATATGACAAAGGCTGTTACATCGGCCAGGAAGTCATCAACCGCATCCACAGCGTCGGTCATGTGAACAAGGAATTGCGCGGTTTGCGCCTCACCGATGATTTGAAAACATTGCCGCTGCGTGGCGACAAACTTTTTCACGCGGGCAAAGAAATTGGTTTTGTGACCAGCGCCGTGAAATCGCCGATGCTCAATGCAAACATCGCGCTCGGCTACGTCCGTCGGGAAGCAAATCAAATCGGCAGCGAATTGGTTTTGAAAACTGCAACCGGCGAGAGTTCTGCGAAAATTGTCGAACTGCCGTTTGCGAAATAAATTTTGCAGCGGCGTAATGTTTTACGCCGGCAATTCCGTTTCCGTTTTTCCACGCGTGAAGGTTTTGTAGATTTTCATCGCGAAATAAGAGCCGATGACGAACACGGCAGCGAGCGCTTGCGCCGTGAGCGTTTCGACCGTCGGGAAAACGGAGAACCACAAGCCCGCCCACGCGGGGATCACATTTTCTAGACGATGAATCGTCGTCGTGGAGATCCAGTGCGCGAGCTGCATTTCCTGCGCCTGTTCGCCGACCATCACCAACAGCACCACGCCGAGCAGAATGCCCGTCAGCACGAGCATCTTGCGGTAAGGCAATCGTTGATGCGCGATGAACGTCAGCACCGCGACGATGCCGGAAAGAAAAAGTCCCAGCACCGCGCCGGCCAAAACAATTTTCCCGCCGGATTGCAAATAATACGTCTGCAAAAACAGCACGACCTCGAAACCTTCGCGATAGAGCGACGTGAAACCCAGCAGGCCCAGGCCCCAGACTAATTTCCGCCGGGAGATTTCCGAAGTATTCGCATCCGTAAGCAACGATTTTTTCTTCCGGTTGTGCATGGACATCCAGCCGCTCCAATAAACCTTGTGAAAAAACCAGTTCATCACGACCAAGAGAACGATCACCGCGAGCAAACCCGTCGCCGCCTGCAAGTCCAGCGCGGGAATGCTTTCACCAAGATTTTTTATGATGCCGGCGGCGATGAACCACGTTATCAAAGTGACGATGAACGCGACGCCCGCGCCGAGCGCGATCGGGCGGCGTTGTGATTTATGGTCGCCGGTCATGCTCGCGGTGATCGCGGTGAGCACGAGGATACATTCCAAGCCTTCGCGGAAGACCAGGACGCCGATGTCGAGGATCGCCACCATCGGGCTGGTATGCGGCAATGTCGGGTCCGGCGCGCCTTGCGCCGTGACGCCCTGCCAAACCAGCACGCCCGCCACGAGCAACGCCGCCACCACCACCAATACTTGCAAGATCAGTCGAAAATATTTATTCACAACAAAAAGTCACGTCGCGCAAAGGGACAGAATTCCTGACGCGCGGGAAATTGCAAAGCCTCAAATCAACCCATTCGCAAGCTAACATCTTTTGTAGCGTGACAATGACGAATGGTTGCGAAAGATTGACCCGGAATTGCGGTGTGCCGTAGCGGCGTCTCGGCAGAGCGCCGCACTTTTGAATTTTCTCCGGTTTTCAATTTGCGGCTCTCTACCGAGCAGCCGCTACGATTATTTTCCAATTGCGGCTTTCTCCCGAAAGCCGCTACTTTTCAAACATGAAACCTGCGCCGCTCTCGCCGCAGCCGGATTGGCATCATCTGCCCCGCCTCACGCCGGAATTTTATCGCGGCTTCGCCGTGGTGCAATGGACCATCACCCTGGAACGCCGCGCCACCGGCTGGCTGGACGAAACGTTTCATCAACATTTCCGCGAACTGTTGCTCCACGCCGCCGCGCGCGAAGGCGTGTTCTGTCCGATCTATGTCCTCATGCCCGACCATTTGTATCTGCTTTGGATGGGATTGCGCGTGGACAGCGACCAGCGCAACGCGATGAAATTTCTGCGCAAACATCTGGCCGTGGAATTGGCGCGGCGTTCGCCCAGCGGCGTGGAATTTGAACTGCAAAAACAATCGCACGACAGCGTGCTGCAGGAAAAAGACCGGCGGCGCGGCGCGTTTGAAAAATCCTGCTTCTACATCCTCGACAATCCGTGCCGCAAACAGCTGGTGAATCATCCGCGCGATTGGCCGCATCTGGGCGCAATCGTGCCAGGCTATCCGTTTCTGCATCCCCTGGCCGAAGATTTTTGGGAATCGTTCTGGAAAATTTACATGGCGAAACGCGAGTCAACGCCAACGACGTAGCGGCTCCTCGGCAGAGAGCCGCATTCATTATTTTTCAAATGGCGGCGCTCTGCCGAGACGCCGCTACGCAATTTTCGCGCTTGTCGCCGGTGGGTTTGGAGCTACCTTTTTTGCACCCATGAAAATGCTTTCGGCCAAGACGAAAATCAGCGGACTCACGCTGGTTGAAGTGCTAGTGGTGCTGGCTGTGCTTGCCGTGTTGGTTGCGATTTTGCTTCCTGCCTATACGGGCGGCGGCCCAAGACGTCAAATTGCTTGCATGTCAAACCAAAGACAAATTGCACTTGGATTTGTTATGTTCAATCTTGATAACAATGGAAATTTCCCCTGGCAATTGTCCCAAACCAACAACGGCACATTTGAAAAAATTAGCGACGCACGAGCTTTTGAGCAATTTCCTCTGGCCTACTGCTCGAATTTGAGAGTTTTAGTTTGCCCAATTGATAAGGTCAAAATCATAACCACCAACACCGCTACTTTTTCAAATTCCAATTTGAGTTATTTTGTGAATGTAGACGCTGCTACGAACAATGCTGCCAACATCATTCTCACCGGCGATCGTTATCTTTTAGCGAATGGCCAGACGGTTGATGTGGGATTGTTTAATTACTCGACCAATGAGGCCATGAGCTGCTCAAAAGAATCGCATAAATTCGGTTCGGAATTTGGTGGCATTTTTTCTTTTGCCGACGGTCATGCTGAAGGTGTCCGCTCAACAAATTTGGATTCGTTTTTTCTACGCGAAGGCATGGCGACGGACCGGTTGATCGTTCCGTAAAGAATCCTTTTTTTCGCGCGACGAAATTTTCTCGCCCGCCATCACGTTTCGCGGTTTAATCTGCGCCTCATGAAAAAGCAAAAAGCTTACGCCGCCGCGGGTGTGGACATTGATCTGGGCAACAAAGTCAAAGCCACGTTGCCGCAATTGCTCGCCAGCACGCACCGCCGCGAGGTGCTCGGCAAGGTCGGCGGCTTCGGCGGTTTGTTCGCGCTGGACGTCAAAAAATATCGCGAGCCGATCCTGGTCAGCAGCGTGGACGGCGTCGGCACGAAATTGAAGATCGCCTTCACGCTCGACAAGCACGACACCATCGGCGCGGATCTCGTGAACCATTGCGTGAACGACATCGCGGTGCTCGGCGCGGAACCGCTGTTCTTTTTGGATTATCTCGGCACGGGCAAATTGGAGCCGCACGTTTTCACGGACATCATCAAAGGTTTCGCGCGCGCGTGCGCGGAAAATAATTGCGCGCTCATCGGCGGTGAAACGGCGCAGATGCCGGGCTTTTATCAGGCGGGCGAATATGACGTGAGCGGCACGATCGTCGGCGTGGTGGAAAAATCCAAGATGCTCAACGGCCAGAAAACCATCAAGCGCGGCGACGTGGTGATCGGCATTGAATCGAGCGGTTTGCACACGAACGGTTATTCGCTCGGCCGGAAAATTTTCTTCGAGCAGCTCGGCTATAAACCGAAGGACAAAGTTCCCGGCTTGAAAAAATCCATCGGCGAAGAATTGTTGAAAGAACACGTCAGCTACGGTCCGCTGGTGCAGAAGTTGTTGAAGCGTTTTAATTCCCAACTTCCATCTGCCAACTCCCATCTGCCAGTAAAGGCGTTTGCGCACATCACGGGCGGCGGTTTCGTGGACAACATTCCGCGCGTGCTGCCGAAGGCCCTTGATGTCGTCATAAAAAAAGGTTCGTGGGACATGCTGCCGATCTTCCAGATCATCGAACAAAAGAGCGGCGTGCCGGACGACGAATTGTATCAGGTCTTCAACATG
>JAMFSG010000167.1 GCA_026225155.1 Verrucomicrobiota bacterium | reverse complement strand
CCGGATCAACGTAGCGCCGCGTGACCACGCCATCGAATGGCGAGGTGATTTGCGTGTAACTGATCATCGTCTGAAATTTTTCCACGCTGGCTTTGGCGGCGGCAATCGCGGCGGACGTCGTCAAATCATTCGCCTGTGCCGTGTCAAGGTCTTGCTGCGCGACGAGATTTGGATGGTCTTTGTTGACTGAAATCAACCGCGAATAAATCAGGTGCGCGTTCGTATAATCTGCATCCGCTTTTTTTTCGGCAGCCTGCGCGCTGGCCAGTTCACTTTGCAATTCAGGAACCTCCAGGGTGGCCAGCAATTGTCCGATTTTGACTTGGTCGCCAAAATCCACGTTCATTTTTTGCAGGTAACCGGAAACTTTCGCGTGCAATTCCACTTCTTCGTAAGGCCGGAATTCCGCCGCGACCGTGACTTGCCTGGACAAATTTTCGCGCGTCACTTCGGCGACGGACGCGGGAACGGCGACCGGATTCAAATTCAAATTGTCGGTGACCTGCGCGTGCGGACGCGTCGCGCGCAACACAAAAAAAACCGCGACCGCCGCCAGCACAATTGCCAGCGCGTGAAACCGGCGGTCGGATTTAATTTTCTTGATCAAAATTTTCATAAACGCGTGGAATTCTTTCAGTTTTTTGGCAGCGGAAACTTGATGCGGAAACAACTGCCGTTGCCGATGTCGCTTTCGGCTTCGACTTCCGCGCCGTGCGCCGTGCAAATGGATTTCACGATGGACAAACCGAGCCCTGCGCTGCCGGAATCGGCCGAACGCATTTGATCCACGCGATAAAAACGCTCGAAGACATGCGGCAATGCGTCCGCCAGAATGCCGATGCCGTTGTCCGCCACTTCCAAAATTGCGCGGCTATTTTCCGCGCGGACGCGCAGTTGGATTTTTCCATTCGCGGGCGTGTATTTGATCGCGTTGTCCAATAAATTCACGACGACTTGCTTGAGCCGCGCGCGGTCGCCTTCGATAAAAACCGCCTGGCTCGTTTCGCAAGCGATGGAAATTTTTTTATCCTCGGCCAGCAGATTCATATGTTCTGCCGTGGTTTGCGCGAGTTCGGCGAGATCAAATTTTTTCCATTCCGTCTGCGCTTCGCCGGCATCGAGCCGCGACAACGCGAAAAGCTGTTCCACGATTTTGCTCAAACGCGCGACTTCTTCCAACATGCTGCCCGCCTGTTCGCGCAATGGCGCAGCGAGATTTTTATTTTCTGCGAGTATTTCCAGTTCGCCGCGCAAGATCGTCAGCGGCGTGCGCAATTCATGCGACGCGTCGGCGACAAAGCGTTTGGAATTTTGAAACGCATCGTCAAGCCGCGCGATCATGCGGTTGAGCGAAATGGAAAGGCGTTCCAATTCATCGCCCGTGCGTGAAACCGGCAGTCGCTCGGCCAGATTATGTTGCGTGATGCGCTCGGCGGCGCGCGTGATTTGCGCGACCGGCGTGAGCGCGCGACGCACGAGCCAATAGCCGCCGACGGCAATAATCACAACGGCCAGCGGCAAACCTTCCGCGAGCCGCAAAAACAAATGGCGCAGCATCGCTTCGACCGGATCGAGCAATTCGCCGAACTCGATGACGTAAGTTGAATTGTCCGACGTTTTGAAATTCAGCGCAGCGACCAGCATTGTTTTGCCGTTCGACAATTTTAATTTTCGCGAAATTTTCGACGCCGCTTCTGGCGAAAGCGTGGGAACTTCCGCCGGATTAAAACTGCCATCATTCGGCGTTTGCGAAGCGTAAAGCAACGTTCCATCGGCACACGTGATGCGGATGAAACGGTCGTTGATTTCCGGCGCATACCACGCTTTCGTCTGGCTCGCGACATACGGTTCGCCCATTTCCTTGACGTGCGCAAGCAGCGTGTTGGCGGTTTGATGCGTGCGGCGGATTTGCGTTTCGCGCAGGTCGTTCTCCAAAAAAATCCGCAGGCTCAAAAACAACAGCGCGAACAGCAGCACGAAAATTCCCGTCAACAATCCGGTATACCACGCGACGAGGCGAAACTGGATCGAGCGCGGGTTCATGGCTGCGCCTCGTCGCTCAAACTGTAACCCGCGCCGCGCACCGTGCGCAGCAGTTTGGTCGGAAACGGGTCGTCCACTTTTTCGCGCAAGTGTCGCACATAAACGTCCACGATGTTCGTCAGCCCTTCAAAACTTTGGTCCCAGACGTGCTCGATGATCATCGTGCGCGAAAAAACGCGGCCCGGATGTGTAGCGAGATATTCGAGCAACGCATATTCCTTGCCGGTCAATTCGATTTTTTTGCCGCCGCGTTTCACATTTTGCGACAGCCGGTCAATTTCCAGATCGGCCACGCGCAGCACGCTGGAACGATTCACCGGCCCGCGTCGTAACAATGCTTTCACGCGCACTTCCAATTCGGCGAACGCGAACGGCTTGGTCAGATAATCGTCCGCGCCGGTCTCAAAATTTTTGATTTTGTCCGCCATGCCGTCGCGCGCGGTGAGAATCAAAATGGGAACTTGCGAATTTTTGCGCCGCACGCGTTCAAGAATTTCCGTGCCGCTCAAACCCGGCAGCATCAAATCCAGGATGATCAAATCGTAGTCGTAAGCGTTAGCCATTTCCCAGCCGTTCTGGCCGTCGTGGGAAACGTCCACGGCAAAACGCTCGGCCTTCAAGCCGCGCACGATGATGTCCGCCACTTTTTTTTCGTCTTCCACGAGGAGTATTCGCATAACGTTTAAATCGTTCGACAAGGGAATAGACCAAACGTTGATTAAAAGCTCGTAAAGATTTGATTAAAATTCGTTCAGAAACGGATTTAACCAGCGGCGGATTAACGCGGACTGAACGGATGATTAAATTTTATTCAGAAACTTCCGCCCGCGAAAAAGTTGTGCAATTAATTGGAGGTATGAAAAATAAATCTAATCTTTGCATGATGGCTGCGAGCATCCTTTTAGCGGGCTGCGCCACAGGAAAAAGCGGAATCGTCCTCGCGCCCGTCGGGCCGCCGACGCCGCAAATTGCCCCGAGCGGGGCCGACACCGGCACGCTGACGGTTTTTTCCGCGTTTGAAGTCAACGCGGATTTCAATAGCAGCGATCCGAATCGCTCTGAATATTCGAACTACCGGATTTATTCCAACGACGGAAAATTATTGAAATTTGTGCAGAACGACAACGGCAGCAATTTTGGGAGTCCCGCCGAAGTCAGCCTCGCGCCCGGCAATTATCGCGTCGTCGCGCACGCCAATGGCTATGGGACGGTGACGATTCCTGTCGTCGTGGCGGCAGATCGCACCACGACCATCCACTTGGAAGGCGGCTATGCGTGGCCGGACAAATCGGCTCTAAATCAAAACGAAGCCGTCCGCCTGCCGGGTGGTGAAATTGTCGGCTGGAATACTGTAGAATAAAATTACGGCTGCGGTTCAAATATATTGAACCAGTTCACTCGTCTTAAAACGGATTTTTGCCATGCTCGCATATTTATCATTCGTGGAACGATAACCCAGCGCGCAGGCCACGACCGTCGTGTAGCCGCTGTTTTCCAAGCCGAGAATTTTATCGTATTCGGCGGGAACAATGCCTTCCAACGGACTGGCATCCACGCCGATCACCGCGGCGGCGGTCATCAAATTTCCGAGCGCGATGTAAGCCTGACGCGTCGCCCATTCGTGCGCGATCTTGCCGCGCACACCGTGCACGACGTCGCTGACAATCACATCGCGATAACGGTGCAACGCGCCGTCGGGCAGCTCGCGGACTTCCATCGCGCGATGAATGAATTTGTCCACGTCCGCTTCGGTCATGGTCGTGCGCGCCGTGAAAACGACAAAATGCGACGCTTCTACAACTTGCTTTTGATGCCACGAATGCGCGAATAATTCCGCGCGTTTCGCCGGATTTTCAATGACGAAAAATTTATACGGCTGCAAACCATAACTCGTCGGCGTGAGCACGAGCGTTTTTTCCAAGGCTGACCAAACGTCTGCCGGAATTTTTTTGGCCGTGTCAAAATGCTTGGTCGCGTAACGCCAATTCAAAGCCTCAAGCAAATGTTCGTGGGTGGTGTGGCTCATAATTTCTAAAATAAATTTCGCGCTGACGATTGCAATAAGTTCCCGCAAATGCAAATTTTTCTTCGCGCCCGCGAAAATTTTTTGCCAGACTTGACGCATGAATCAGTCGGTTCTGCGCGTGCGCCGCGCGACGGTGGACGATCTGGATACGCTCAAATGGCTTTGGGCTTCCATGCGCCTGTCGCCGGATGAACTCGAACCGCGCCTCACCGAATTTCAAGTCGTTGAAAATTCCGAAGGCGAGGTGCTCGGTGCCATCGGTATTCTGGTCTCCGGGCAACACGCCCTGCTCCACAGCGAAGGTTATTCCGATTTCGGCGTCGCCGATGCCGCGCGCCATCTCTTTTGGGAACGCATCCAGACGCTCGCCGCCAACCACGGAATTTTCCGCATCTGGACGCAGGAACGTTCGCCCTTCTGGAAAAGTTTTGGCTTCGCGCCGCCCAACCAGGAAATTCTCCCGCGTTTGCCTGAAGAGTGGAAAAATGAATTCGACGGCGGCTGGCTCACGTTTCAATTGAAGAACGAAGACGTCATCAACGCCGCGTTTGAAAAACATTTCGCCGGTTTCGCGGCGGCGGAAAAACGTGGCACCGACCGCGTCACCGAAAAAGCCCGCACAATCAGCACGATCATCACTGTGATCGGTTTTGCCATCGGCGTCGTGAGCATCGGCTTTGCGGTTTATCTTTTTATCCACCGCCAGCCATTTTCACACTGATGGTAGGGCGGCGCTGCTGCGTCGCCATCTTATTTCAAAACCGGCAAAGTAAACTCATCCGCGTGATACGAACTACGCACCATCGGCCCGCTCGCGACGTGGACAAAACCCATTTCTTCCGCGCGCACTTTGTATTCCGCAAATTTCTCCGGCGTCACAAATTCCTGAACCGGCAAATGTTTCAACGTCGGTTGCAGATATTGACCGAGCGTGAGGATATCGCAATTTGACGAACGCAAATCGCGTATCGCTTGCAACAATTCCTCTTCCGTTTCGCCCAAACCGAGCATGATGCCGGACTTTGTGTAAATCGTATCGCCACGTTTGGCTTTCACTTTTTTTAACACCGTCAGCGAACGGTCATAAGTCGCGCGATG
>JAMFSG010000166.1 GCA_026225155.1 Verrucomicrobiota bacterium | reverse complement strand
TGTGGGCGGCGCATTTACGTCTGAAAATGGCGACGTCGGCTCGCCAGGTTTTGTTGCCGGTTTGTCTTCTGTGCCTGAACCTTCCACTTTGGCTTTGGCTGGCGGTGGCTTGGCAATTCTGGCGAGTTTCCGTCGGTTTAAAACTCGCAAAGCGTAATCGAAAATTTCACCCGCAACCTGCGCTGGAAAAATCTGGCGCAGGTTTTGTTTTAGAACGAAATCAATCCACCTTAAACGTCGCGACAATGGGACGGTGATCGGAGCCAACGCCCCAGTTGGGAATTTTGGGAATGTAAGTTTCGTCGGGGAGCCAGTTCGGTTTCAGCGCGGGACTTAATAAGATGTAATCAATGCGCGAGCAAGTGTCGCTCTTGCCGTAAAAGTAAGTCCACGCGATGCTGCGCGGCTCGAAATACGGCGGCTCGGCGGGTGCGTTGTCGCCGTTGCGTTCGGCGGGGCGCGTGTCGAATAGTTTGGTTTTTCCGCGTCCGATGATTTGCTTGGTGGAGGCGGAATCTTTTTCGCCATTCAAATCGCCGAGGACGACCAGCTTCGCGTTGGGATTTTTTGCGAGCCGCGTGTCAATGATGCCGCGCAATATTTTCGCCTCGCCGAGCCGTTCTTCGGCTTCGTCGGCATCGAGCGTGGGGAGCTGCGATTTCAAATGCGCGGCGATGAGCGTGAAGGTGAAATTCGTCGCGGCTTGAATGTCCACTTCCGCAAACCCGCGCTTGACTTGAAAGCGCCGGCCATCAAGCAGGAAAAAATCATTTGTGTGCGGACGGCGCGCGACGATGGGAAATTTGCTCAACACGGCGACGTGGATGTTCGTGTCGAAACTTTGGATGTGTTCCCAAAATGGAAAATCCAGCCCTTCGGTTTTGAGCGACGCACGTAATTCCATCAACGCATTCGTGCTGCCCATTTCTGCGAGCGCGATGACATCAGGATTCAGTGCGCGGATGCTTTCGCGAACTTTGGCTTTGGCTTCGGCGGATTTGACAACGTGACGCGATTCCGTCGGTTGATCCAGATAATTTTCGACGTTGTATTCCGCGACGCGAAAAGTTTCGGTGGCAAACGAGTTTGAAGAAACCAACACAAAAATCAAAACTGCAACAAATTTTTGAAACTTCATGCCGCCTGAAACTCTCATACAACCTTTAATTTTCAAGCGAACATTTTTGCCAATTTCGGCAAAGCTGTTATTTTTTCCCCATGTCTCGAATCAGCCAGAAAAAAGTGCCGGTGACATTGGACGACAAGCAGAGCGAACGCGACACGCGTGAATTGCGCATTGATAAAGTCGGCGTGCGCGGCTTGCGTTTTCCCATCCAGGTGCGCGACAAGGCGCGCAGCGTGCAGAACACGGTCGCGACGATCGGCATGTTTGTGGATCTGCCGAAAGAATTCAAAGGCACGCACATGAGCCGTTTCGTCGAAGTGCTCAATGCGCACGGCAACATCATTCACGTCGAAAATATTTCGGACATTTTACATTCGCTGCAGAAAAAACTGCACGCGGCAACCTCGCATCTGGAGATTGAATTTCCGTATTTCATGTCCAAGACCTCGCCGGTGTCGCGGCAGGAAAGCCTGATGGATTATGTGGCGCGGTTCGATGCGACGGCGTGCGGCACGGACATTGATTTTATTCTGACGGTAAAAGCGAACGTGACGACGCTGTGCCCCTGCTCCAAGGC
>JAMFSG010000165.1 GCA_026225155.1 Verrucomicrobiota bacterium | reverse complement strand
TGCTGATGACGCGACCAATCATCTCGCCGTCATCATCCAGAAAAACACGCCGCACGCAGTGAAACCGGAATCCGAAAGTGCCATGATTGGCTGGTTTGTAAAATGGTTGAAGCCGTGATTATGATGGCAATTTATGATTTTATATTTAAAATTTAATTTTGATATCGCTTCTACTGGGAAAACTTAAATATGAAATGGATGAATTTTATTCGAATTATTGGCTGCGTCTTCTTGATAACGCTCTTAACAGGATGCGCTTTTACTCGCACTCAAGTAAATGTAAGTTTTTCGCCAACAATCGGAAATCCTTTGAGGTCTGGACATACAAATTCACTTGAAGTTGGTGCAATCAAAGATAGCCGGCCAGTGACCGATGAGTATGTGCTGATACAAAAAGGAAACGCTTATGGGGCCACATCAGGGGCTTTCGTCACTGATGAGCCAATTGCCAAAATATTTCAAAACGGTTTAAAATCGGCCTTGGCGCAAAATGGTTTTCTCGGAAGCAATTCTGCCAGATATACATTGAAAGCAGATTTACATGGTTTTGGTTTTGGCGTGATTCAGAATGGATTGTTTTCTACGACCGCCAAACCTTGGCTGGAAGTTCGGTTTGAATTAGATGATAAGGAAAATGGTCAACCGGTGTGGCATGATACTTACACCGGTCAATCCACACAGAAACTTTCGGCATGGGATGGGGCCAATGCGGGATTGCTCGTGCAAATGTTCAATCAGGTCGCTGATGACGCGGTGAGACAACTTATCGCTGACAAGGCATTTCGCAGTTTCTTCGAGCAATAAACCATTCGCTTTCTTCTTTCGCACGAATAATGGTGTTCGCATCCAAAATGGATGCAGATTAGGCAATTCATCCAAACAAATCCATCTGCGGCGCGGGCGCGAGATTTTTTAATTTTTTACGGTCTTGCTGGCGGCGTGGCTGGCGCACGTTGCCTTCCGGCGTGAGTTCGGATTCTTCGAGGTTCGATAAAATTTGTTTCGCGCGTTCCAAAATTTCCTTCGGCACGCCGGCCAGTCGTGCCAAATTTGGATGTGACAATGGCTTTGATCAATTCGCCATCGGTGGCGAAACGAATGTGCCCGGAAATTTCCGATGCTGCTAACGAAAAATGGTTCATAAACGCAGCTTGATTAAGCCTTGAAATAGCGGCTGATGAAACTGTTTTTGAAGACATTCGCTGGCGCGTCCAGCAAGGGACAGTCGCTGCAGGAGGCGACTTTTACATTGCAAAATTTGACGTCGCAGGAAACCGGTTTTCCCATGAGTTGAAGCACGACGCGCTGTAATTTTTGCGCGCTGGCGCCTTTGACCAGCACGAGGTCGCTGGGCTGCAATTTTTCCCGCAAAAATTCAGCCGCGCCGGTGATGCGCGAGCCATTGTGATGGATCGCCGAAAAATTCATGCCCGCCCTGACTGCCGCCGCCCGCGCACTCGTAAGGTCATCATCGCCGACACACACGATCAAGTTGGCAAAGCGGCCGAGGCGTTCGCCAATCTCGCGGTAAGTGTCGCGGACTTTGCCGACCGGTTCTTCCACTTTGCCCAAGACGATAATTTTTCGCGTCGCCGGCATTTGAGCAAAGGTATCAAACGCCGCGTGCATGGATTCGAGCGAAGCTTTTTTGGTGTCATTC
The DNA here is from genome assembly GCA_026225155.1 of Verrucomicrobiota bacterium. GTDB lineage: Bacteria > Verrucomicrobiota > Verrucomicrobiia > Limisphaerales > UBA11358 > UBA11358. The sequence goes on along the minus strand of JAMFSG010000165.1, from coordinate 3,950 downwards.
AGGATTTGGATTCCTCCGGGTAATTGAATGATTTCCATCCGGGCGCTGGCCGGCGGCAATTGCGCGAGCCGTTCCAGCACGCCGGCCATATCTGATTTTTCCAGGTGCGCGACGACCACGGCGGCGAGCAACGGATAAACCATGTGTCTGCCCTGCAACCGGCTTTGAACGTGAATAATTTTTTTGCCTAGTTCCACTTCGAAATGCGTGTGGCCATCTGGAGTTATGTGAATATTTATGGCGCGAAAATCGTTGACCGGCTCAAAGCCAAACGTGATGACTTTGGCGCGGGTCTGCGTGGCCATCCAGCGCACATTCGGATCGTCGCCATTCAAGACGGCAATCGCGGTCGGCGGCAACGCGCTGATCATTTTTACTTTTTCCGCGCGCGTGTCCAGCAGCGTCGGAAATGAACGGTTGTGATCGCTCTTGATTGAGGTGACCACCACGATGTCCGGCTGGATCATCTTGGCATAACCGGCCATCGGCCCCGGCCCGGAAATTCCGACTTCCAAAACTCCGTGCCTATCCCAAGGCCGGATCCGCAACAAATTTTCCGACAGGCTCGCTCCATAATTGCTATAGGAAAAATTTCGATCCGGACAATTCAACGCCGCGCTCAATGCACACTTTGTAGTTGTTTTCCCCAACGAACCGACGACCACCACAATTCGCGGGCGACGCAACAACACCCGCCGGTATGCTCGCGCAAGTTTCTTTAACTTCGGATTGAACCCGTCATATTCGTTCCGCAGAAAAATTCGCAAGCCGCGGGGAATCTTTAACAGCCGACAAAAATCCACAACCGATTTGGCCGTTATTTTCATCCGAACAAATCCATCTGTGGCGCGGGCGCGAGGTTTTTTAATTTTTCCCGGTCTTGCTGGCGGCGCGGCTGGCGCACGTTGCCTTCCGGCGTGAGTTCGGATTCTTCTAGGTTCGATAAAATTTGTTTCGCGCGTTCCAAAACTTCTTTCGGCACGCCGGCGAGCCGCGCGACTTGGATGCCGTAACTTTTGTCTGTGCCGCCTTCGACAATTTTTCGCAGAAAAACAATTTGATCGCGCCACTCGCGCACGGCGACGTTGAAATTTTTGATGCGCGGCAAACGCCCGGCGAGTTCGGTCAATTCGTGGTAATGCGTCGCGAACAGCGTTTTCGCGCCGACTTGATTGTGCAAAAATTCCACGATGCTCCACGCGAGCGAAAGGCCGTCGAACGTGCTCGTGCCACGGCCGATTTCATCGAGCACGATGAGGCTGCGCGCCGTGGCGTTGTTCAGAATATTTGCCGTCTCGGTCATCTCGACCATGAATGTGCTTTGGCCGCGTGATAAATCATCGCTCGCGCCGATGCGCGTGAAAATGCGATCCACGAGATCAATCCGAGCTTCGGCGGCGGGAACAAAACTGCCCGCGTGCGCAAGCAAAGTGAGCAGCGCAACTTGCCGGATGTAAGTGGATTTGCCCGCCATATTCGGGCCGGTGATCAAAGCAATTTGGGATGGGCGAGTTTCAAGTTTCAAGTTTTCAGTTTCATGTTCCGACGGCACTTGCTGAACACTTGAAACTTGAAACTTAAAACTACTCGCCAAAGTTGTGTCATTCGGCACGAAGCGTTCCTCGACAAGTTGCTGTTCCAAAACCGGATGGCGTCCGTCGCGGATTTGCAAAACGCCTTCGTCGGAAATTTGCGGACGGCAATAATTATGCAAGCGTGCCGTTTCGGCAAAAGCAGCCAGCACATCCAACTGCGCCAGTGCGGAAGCACTCTGTTGAATTTCTTTTAATTTTCCCAAAACAGTTTCGCGCACGCGCTGGAAAATTTCGTATTCCAATTTCACGCTGCGTTCTTCCGCGCCGAGAATTTTGCCTTCCATCTCTTTCAATTCCGGCGTGATGAAACGCTCGCCGTTCGCGATGGTCTGCTTGCGATGATAATGCGCGGGAACCTTGTCGAGATTCGACTTGGTAATCTCGATGTAATAACCAAAAACGGAATTGAAGCGGACTTTCAGCGAGGAAATTCCGGTGCGTTCGATTTCGTCGGCTTGCAGTTTGGCGATCCAATCTTTGCCGCCGCGCTGGGCGTTGCGAAGTTCGTCAAGCGCTTCGTCAAAATTGTCACGGATCATGCCGCCTTCTTTGATCGGCAGCGGCGGTTCGTCCACGATGGCGCACGCAATCAAATCCACGAGTTCCGGTGAGTCGGAAATTTGCACGGTGAGTTTGGAAATTAAATTTTCATTTCCATTTTCAAATTCTGAAAGCGGGTTGACAGCGTCCAACAGCCCGTTCAGTTTTTCATCAAGCCCGCTTTGTGGCGCAGGAGTTTGTCGTTGCGCCGCTTTTTCGTTGAGAACGTCAATCGTCCTCTCAACCGAAGCGGGTTCGATTTTTTCATAAGCCGTCAGCAACCAGCGTTTGGAAACGCCCAACGCGTCCAGGCGAACCACCGCTCCGCCATTCAAATCACCGAGGAGAATTGTGTTTTCATTCGCTCGCAGTTTTCGCATCGCGCGAATTTTTTCCGGCAAATCTTGAATCATTTCAGGGTGCCCGCGAAAAATTTTAGCGAGGCCAAAACCGGAACCACGTTGTTCCGCTTTGCCCCAAACAAAATCAATCGCACCAACTTCAGGATGCGTCATGGCGGCAAGCGCTTCGCCACACTGAATTTTTTGCAGCCACGCAATCGCTTCGTTTGGCCGGTTTTGAAACTGAACAAAAATAGGCCCAAAAACACCTACGCCCTGCGGCTGAAATTCCCACGACGAATCGAACAACGATTCCTCTTTCAACGAACCATTTTGCCCGGAAAATTTTTGTTCAACATTTTGTAAAATCTGTTTCAGCGTCGGAATTTGTTCGAGCGCGAGACGCAAGGCGACTAAGTCGCGCGCGTTGCCGGAACCGGAACTCAAGCGGCCAATCGTGCGTTCCAGATCGCGCACGTTCGCGAGTTGCTGGCGAAAACTGTCGAGGCCAAATGAATTATTGATGAACGTGGCGATGGCTTCTTGTCGCTGGCGAATTGGTTCAACGGCGGCAAGCGGTTGCGAAAGCCATTGACGCAACAAACGCGCGCCCATCGGCGTGGCGGTTTTATTCAGCGCGCCGTAAAGCGAGGCGTTGCGCGGCGCATCGTGATGTTGCGGTTCGAGAATTTCCAGATGCCGCAGCGTCGTGTAATCGAGCGTGAGAAAATCGCTGCGCCGATAAAACGAAATGCGCGTGAGATGTTTCACGTCGCGCCGCAGATTTTGCGTGAGATAATGCAGCGCGCCGCCCGCCGCGCCAATCGCCGCGCCGCGATCTTTCAAACCAAAACCGTCGAGCGATGCGACTTTGAAATGTTCTTTGACGGTGAAAAATGCGGTTTCCGGCGCAAATGTCCAATCGTCGTAGCCGCTTAAAATTTGGAATGCGCCGCGCAGCAAATCGCGCAACGAAACGGCTTCAGTGGGAAAAATAATTTCTGCCGGACGCAGGCGTTCGAGTTCGGCGAGCAACGCGGAATCGTTTTCCAATTCGGTCGTCAGAAAATCGCCGGTCGTCAAATCCACGAGCGCGAGACCGAAAATTTTTCCGCTTGGACAAACGGACGCAAGAAAATTATTCCGTTCCGCGACGAGCATCCGTTCATCGAAATGTGTGCCGGGCGAAAGGATTTGCGTGACTTCGCGATTCACCAATTTTCCCGGACGCGCTTCCTCAGTCTGTTCGCAGATGGCGACTTTGCGTCCGCTTTTCAAGATGCGCGCGATGTAATTATTCGCCGCGTGAAACGGCAGACCGCACATCGGCGTGCCGTTGCGCGCGGTCAGCGAAAGATTCAGTAATTGCGCGCCGTCCTTGGCGTCGTCGAAAAACATCTCGTAAAAATCGCCAAGACGAAACAGCAAGATCGCGTCCTTCGGCAATTCGCCCTTGATGCGGCGATATTGCTGC
>JAMFSG010000164.1 GCA_026225155.1 Verrucomicrobiota bacterium | reverse complement strand
GCGGCGTCGCTGACACAATCTGCCCGTGGCCGGCCTCATCTCCCCAGCAACGCTCGAACAGATTCGCGCGGCCAGCGACATCGTGGATATCATCGGCGGCTACCTGCCGCTCAAGCGCGCCGGCGCGAACTTCACCGCGCTCTGCCCGTTCCACAAGGAAAAATCGCCGAGCTTCAACGTCAATCCGCACAAGCAGATTTTTCACTGCTTCGGCTGTCACAAAGGCGGTGACGTTTTCACGTTCGTCAAAGATTACGAAAACATCGGTTTCATGGATGCCGTTCGTCGCCTCGCCGAGCGCGCGAAAATTCCGCTCGAATTTGAAAATTCTCCCGGCGAACAACAATCGCGCCACCTCAAAGACCAGTTGCTCGAAATTCACGACAAGATCGCGCAACGCTGGCAAAATATTTTGGCGAACGAAGCCGCCGGCCAACTCGCGCGCGACTATCTGAAAAAACGCGGCGTCAGCGCGGACGCGATAAAACTTTTCCGCATCGGCGCCGCGCCCGAACTTTGGGACGACACCGTCAATTGGGCGAAAAGCAAAAATTACGATTTGGATTTGGTTGAAAAAGCTGGATTGATCATTGGCAAATCAGTTGACGCGCCGCCAAACGAAACCGCTGCCGCTGAAAATCCGCAATCCGCAATCCGCAATCCGCAATCGCCAATTCGTTACTACGACCGTTTTCGCGGACGCCTGATGTTTCCGATCTGCGATGAACAAGGCCGCGTCGTCGGTTTCAGCGGACGCATTTTGTCCGGCGACGAAAAAACGGCGAAATATGTCAACTCGCCCGAAACGCCGATCTTCACCAAGAGCAAAATTTTCTTCGGCCTCGACAAATCCAAGCGTGCGATCCTCGACGCCGGTTTTGCGATCATCTGCGAAGGCCAGCTCGACCTCATCGCGTGTTTCACGAACGGCGTGCAAAACATCGTTGCGCCGCAAGGCACCGCGTTCACCGACCAGCACGCGCGCATTATCAAACGCTACGCGAACGAAGTCGTGCTCTGTTTCGATTCCGACAACGCCGGGCAAAATGCCATCGTGCGCTCGCTCGATCATCTGCTCGCGTCCGGCCTCGCCGTGCGCGTCGCCGTCGTGCCCGCGCCGCACGATCCTGACAGTTTTGTGAAACAGTTCGGTGGCGAAAAATTCCGCGAACTCGTCCAAAACGCCGAAGGCTTTTTCGATTATTATTTGAACCGCCTCTGCGCGACGAATGAAATCAATTCCGACAAAGGCCGCCTCGTCGTTCTGAAAAGTATGGCCGAAGCCGTCCACAAAACCGGCAATGGCGTTTTGATTGATACTTACGCGCAAAAAACTGCGCTGCGTTTGGGCGTTTCGCCGGAAGCCGTCCGCGCCGAATTCAAAAAAAATCCAACGCCGCAAATCGCGCCGGTTGCTGATGAGGATGAATCATTTGAAAATGCCGAAGAAACTAAAATACAAGAGCCATCTCGTGACGAATTTGGAATTCTTCAACTTGTATTTCGAACAGACGAATTTGTGGCTTGGGTGTCAGATTATTTGGATTTGAACTGGTTCAAAAATGCGTCTGTAAGAAAAATTTTAAGCAACAGAATTTTGCAATATCGTGAAAATTCTTGGCGTGGCTTACCGCAGTTTCTTGAATCACTTAATGATGAAAATTCACAGGCGCTGGTGACAAGAGCTGTTTCGTCCAATTATTTAATAGATGCAAAAGATCAACCTCGAGAACGCGCGCTGCCGAAGCCATTTGAAGACTTGCAAGGGTTGGCTATGCGTGTCAGAAAACTTCACATGGAAAGTGAGTTGAGGAAATTGGAGAGTTTGCGTTCAACGCTTGAACCAGGTAGCGCAGAACAGATTGAAATTGTTCATAGATTGCAAAACCTGAAGGCACTCTTAAAACAGCCATTGCAGCCATTGCAGCCATTGCAAAATTAAAAAAGGCGCAATCCGTTTTGGACTGCGCCTTTTTATTTGGCGGAAAATTTACTTCGCGCCTTGATCAATCCACGCGCGGATCAGACCGATTTGGTCGTCCGTCAATTTTTTCGCGCCTTTGCCCTTGGGCATGAACGTGTCGGGATCGCCGACGTGCGCGACGCTCAAAACGAGATCACTCTTGGCGCTGTCGCCGGGCCTGACAACTGCACCATCGCGGTCGCCGTTGAGCACGCCTTCGAGCGTATCGAGCGAAAGTTTCGCGGCTTGTTTCGGCTTCGTGCTGTCATGACATTTCACGCAGGCGGCATCAAAAATTGGTTTGATGTCGGTGGCGAACGTGACGCCGGTTTTGGTCGAAGCGGCCGGCAATGCAGTCGTGCTGGCGGGCGCGTTGGTGTCGTCCGCTAAAACGGACAGGGTGAGCGCGAAAGTGGCGGTGAGCGCGGTGGCGATGAATTTGGTCATGACTTTCATAATTTGGTTTGGTTGAACTTCAACTGGAAGGTAAGACGCCTGAATCGCCGGAAAGTTTCAAGTAAAAAATCCTTTGCGCGAGCGGCCCGATCTTGCGCTAACATGGGCGGGTGAGCGACAAAAACTTTTCCGACGCCGTGCTGATCGTGCTGGGCCACGGCACGACGTTGAACGACCAATCGTCCGCGCCGGTGCTGCAACACACGGCGGAATTGCGTCGTCGGAAAATTTTTCGCGAAGTGCGCGAGGCATTTTGGAAACAAGAACCGCACATCAAAAAAGTGCTCGCGGAAATTTCTGCGCCGCGAATTTTCATCGCGCCGCTGTTCATCAGCGAAGGTTATTTCGCCAGCGAAGTCATCCCGAAAGAATTGGGTTTCAGTTATCCCGACAACTTAAAACTCAAAACTCAAAATTCAGAACTCTTTTATTGTTCGCCCGTCGGTTCGCACGACAGCATGACCAAAGTCATTTTGTCGCGCGCCGGTGAAATCGTGAAACAATTTCCCTTCCCGCGCGCGCCAAAAAATTCCGACACGACACTTTTTATTGCCGGACACGGCACGGAGAAAAATAAAAATTCGCGCAAGGCAGTCGAGCGACAGGTCGAATTGATTCGCGCTCAGAAAATTTACGCTGAAGTCCACGCCATTTTCATGGAAGAGTCTCCGCGCATTTCCGAATGTTATCAAATCGCGCAAACGAAAAATGTCGTCGTCGTGC
>JAMFSG010000013.1 GCA_026225155.1 Verrucomicrobiota bacterium | reverse complement strand
GGTCTTGACGGTGAGGTTGTGAACCTTGGAAGCGGCCTGGTAGCTGTCCAGCTTGGTCAGCAGGACGGGGATCGGCAGGGTTTGCAGGGCTTTCATTACGTTGTCGCCGGGGCGCAGGCCGCCGGTCAAAACGATGCCGGCCATTTTTTCTTCGCTCTGCGGATTCGTCATCGCGCCCGCCGCCAAAATAATATCTTCGCGGTCGCCGGGCGTGATGAGCAAAACGCCGCGCTTAAAAAATTGCATCGCATTCTGCGCGCCCATCGCACCGATGACAACGTCGTCCACGAGCGCGCTTAATTCCGGCGGCTGATTGAGCAGTTCGGCGTGCAATTCTTCGCGGATCAAATCCACGGACGGATTGCTCAAAACTTGTTCGTGCGGCAGAACGCCAAGCAATTCCAAGCCTTTGCGCTTGAGACCGCGCCGCGCGAAATCGGTGATGTAATCCACTTTTTCGCGATGCACCTTGTTCAAAATCACGCCGATGATCTCGACGCCTTCTTTTTCAAACAGCGCCTGGTTGAGCGCGACTTCGTCAATCGGTTTGCCGATGCCGCCTTGCGAAACGATGATGACTTTCGCGCCAAGAATTTTGGCGACCTGCGCATTCGACAAATCGAAAACCGAACCGACGCCGGCGTGGCCGCTGCCTTCGCACAGCACAAAATCTTTTTCCCACGAAACGCGGTCGAAGGCTTTCTGGATTTTTTTGACGAGCGCTTCGTTGTTCGCGGCTTGCAGATATTTGCGCGTGAAATCCGGTTCGACCGCGATCGGACTCATGTCCACGAGCGGCGTGTTGAGGCGATAGACCGCGTCCATGAGCACGGTATCTTCATCAATTTTTTCCGACTCGATCTCGACGAAACGCTGGCCGACGGGTTTGATGTAACCGATGCGTGGAAAATATTTTTGCAGCGCGCCGATGAGTCCGAGCGACGTCGTGGTCTTGCCGTCGTTCTGGCGCGTGGCGGCGATGAAAACGCGGGGCGTGGCAGTGTTCATGAAAAATTGAATGTCATCGGAAAACCTCGGACGTGAGATCCGCCAATTTCGTGAAGTTTCATCGGGCCGCTGTCATTGAAACCGACGCGCCGATAAAAATCATGCGCCGTGATGGAAGATTCAAGCGTCACAAATTTTGCGCCGGCATTCCGTGCTTTTTCCAACATCATTTTCGCCAGTTGAAATCCGAATCCTTGATGCAAAACTTCGGGAGTCAAATAAAGCCCGTGGATGTGGGCTTTTTTCACATTGTTCTCTTCAAAGATACGAATGTAAGCGTGGCCAAAAATGTTGCCGCCACTTTCGACGACCCAAACAAATCCTTCCTTGATGGCATTTATCCAACGATCACCGAGCGGCCGATTTCCCCAACCGCGAACTTCTTCTTCGCCGTGATCTTTCACGCAAATTTCACGGATTGATCTCATGTGCGCTTCGTGAATGGCCTTTTCGTCGCCAGATTTTGCTTCGCGAATGTGAGCTTTTCCATTCGGCATTTTAGTCGCCCGGCAAATGTTTGTCCGCGCCCGGATAAAGTTTTTGATAATCGGTCGCCTGCACGGCGATGATCGCCGCGACGCCCAAAATATCATGCGCGCTGGAACCACGCGAAACGTCGGCGGCGGGACGGTTCAAGCCGAGTAAAATTTGGCCGTAAGAATTCGCGCGACCGACGAGACCGACGAGCTTGCTGGCGATGTTGCCGGAATTGAGATCGGGAAAAATCAGCACGTTTGCGCGTCCGGCGACTTGACTATCGCGCAGTTTGCGTTCGGCAACTTCCGGCGTGAGCGCGGCGTCCACTTGCAATTCACCGTCGAAATCCGCTTCCAAAAATAATTGCGCGGCTTTGTGTCGGGCTTGCGCGGTCGCGGCCTGAACTTTGCCGACGCTCGGATGCGACGCGCTGCCTTTCGTGGAAAATGAAAGCATCGCCACGCGCGGGCGGATGCCAAGCAGATGCCGCGCAAGCCGCGCGGTGGAAACCGCGATGTCCGCGAGCTGTTCCACATTCGGATCAGGAATCACGCCGCAATCCGCCATGAACAAAACGCCGCCTTCGCCGACGCGCGTGTCTTCGACTTCCATCACCATGCAGCTTGAAGCCGTGTGGATGTCGGGCGCGACTTTGATAATTTGAAACAGCGGACGCAGCACGCTGCCGGTGATGTGCGACGCGCCGGAAATCAAACCATCGGCCTGGTGCATCGCGAGCATCATCGCGCCGTAAAAATTCGGCTGCGACAACGCTTCGCGCGCCTCGGTCATGCGCAAACCTTTTTCGCGGCGCAACGAATAAAAGCGCTTCGTGAAATTTTCGAGGTCTTCGCTTTCCGCCGGATTGATGATGCGGATACCGTCGAGCGAAAGATTATTTCTTTCGGCGACTTCCTTGATTTTCGCATGGTCGCCCAGCACGATCGGCGCACCGAGGCGCAGCGCTTGAAACTGCCGCGCGGCCTGCAAGATGCGCGGCTCTTCGCCTTCGGGGAAAACCACCCGCTTCGGATGGCGCTGTAATTTTTCGATGACATTGCCGATGAAACGCATGGAGGCAGTTTCAAGTTTCAAGTTCCAAGTTGCAAGTTTCAATTCGGCACAAACGAATCCTCCTCGTCCTTCATTCTCGTCCTCATCCTCGAATCTCTATTCCAAAATTTGAGGATGAGGACGACGATGAGAATGAGGATGATTTTTAACGGTTAAATTTATTTTGCACGTTCAGTAAAAATTTTCCGCGCATTGACTTGGATTTCTTTCACCGTTAATTTCTAGCGCACATGCAGGAAATAATTCAGAAACTGCTCATTTTGCAGGATCGCAACCGGAAAATTCTCCGCGTTTCAGAAGAACTTGCCCATATCAGCCCCGAACGCGATACGCTCCACACGCGTGCCGCCGCCACGCAAAGCCAGTTGGAAGCCGCGAAATTGCGCGTGAAACAACTTGAAGCCGAACGCAAACGGCTCGACCTCGAGATTGACGCCAAAAAAACGCAGATCGAAAAATACGCGAACCAGCAATTGCAGACGCGCAAGAATGAGGAATACAAAGCGCTCGCGCACGAAATCGAAATGGCAAAAGAAGCCATCTTCAAAATCGAAGACGCAGAAATCGTTTTGATGGAACAAGCGGAAGTCACACAAAAAGAAGTTGCCCGCGCCACCGTCGAAGCCGCCGCCGCCAAAAAACTCGTTGATGACCAAATTGGACTGCTCAACGGACGTGAACAAAATCTCAAAAAAGAATTAACCGAACTCACGCAAGGCCGCGTCGCGCTCGCCGCTGCCGTGGATGAATCCACTTTGAACCGCTACGAACGCCTGTTCAAAAGCAAAGGCGAAAATGTCGTCGTCGGCGTCGAACACAGCGTCTGCGGCGGCTGCCACATGAAATTGCCCGCGCAGATTATCTCGAATTGCCGCGGCGAAGGCGCTGAACTCGTCACCTGCCCGAACTGCGGGCGGATTTTATATTACACCCGCGACATGGTTTTGACGGGTGGAGATTAGAAAATCAGATTTTCTTAATGCCGCGCTGCCACAAATCGAAGTGATACAACGCAACGACGACGAGTGAATGACCGATTTTTCCTTCGGCGACTAATTTTGGAATTTCCGCAATCGGCACGAGTTTCGTGATCAAATCTTCGCCGCTGTCGAATTCCAAGCCGTGCTTCAATTCGCAATTTTCGATCAGCACGGTAAAAGTCGTGTTGCTCAAGATCGCCGGATTTGACCAAATTTTTCCCAGCTCGCGCGCGTTTTTTCCTTCGTAGCCGGTTTCTTCGCGCAACTCGCGCACGCCCGTTGCGACCGGATCCGTTTCGTCCGCGTCCATCATGCCGCCGGGAATTTCCAACTCCACCGTGTTTGAGCCATGACGATATTGCTCAACCATCACGAGTTTTTGATCCGGCGTGACGGCGACAACGTTCACCCAGTTTACGCTGTCGAGCACAAAAAAATCATGTTCCTTGCCCGTGCGCGGCGAAATTTTGAAATCCGAACGCAATTTGAAAATGCGAAAGTCGCCGATGAATTTTGAACGGATTTTTTCCCACGGTTTAATCATCCGCACAGAATTCAGAAGCCGGAAGCCGGAAGCCAGAAAATAAAATTCCACCGCACGACTTTACTTCGCGGCTTTTTATTTGCGAAGATTCAGCGGGATAATTTTTACCATGCACGGCATTTCTTTTTTGCAAGACCTCGCGGTGGTGATGATCGTGGCCGGACTGGTCACGATTATTTTTCACCGGCTCAAGCAGCCGGTCGTGCTCGGCTATATCGTCGCGGGCGTCATCATGGGGCCGCACACGCCGCCCTTTTCACTCATCACAGATGAAGAAACCGTCCACACGCTTTCGGAAATGGGCGTCGTCCTGCTGATGTTTTCGCTCGGGCTGGAATTCAGCCTGGGCAAATTAAAACGCGTCGGCGCGACGGCGTTCATCGCGGCGGCGATGGAAATCATTTTGATGCTCGGCATCGGTTATCAGATCGGCCGCTGGTTCGGTTGGGGCCCGATGGACAGCATTTTTCTCGGCGCGATGCTTTCCATTTCTTCGACGACCATCATCGTCAAAGCTTTGGCAGAACTCGGCAAAAGCAAGGAACGTTTCGCGGAACTTATTTTCGGCATCCTCATCGTGGAAGATATTTTGGCCATTGCCATCATCGCATTGCTGTCCGGCATCGCGCAAACCGGCTCGCTGCAAGTCAGCCAAGTTTTTAGCACCGTCAGCCGGCTGGGAGTTTTTCTCGTCGTCGCGCTCGTGCTGGGCTTGCTGGTCGTGCCGCGATTGATCGGTTACGTCGCGCGTTTCAAAAGCAATGAAATGTTGCTCATCACCGTGCTCGGACTTTGTTTCGGATTTTCCCTGCTCGCGGTGAAATTGAATTACAGCATGGCGTTGGGCGCGTTCGTCATCGGCGCCGTCATCGCCGAAGCGCGCGAAATCCATCTCGTCGAAAATCTCATCGCACCCGTGCGCGACATGTTCAGCGCGATTTTTTTCGTCGCCATCGGTCTGCTCATTGACCCGCATCTGCTCGTGCAATACTGGCTGCCCATCACCGTCATCACCATCGCCGTCGTCTTCGGCAAAGTGCTGACCTGCTCGTTCGGCACGTTCGTCGCCGGCAACGACACGCGCACGTCGCTGCGCGTCGGCATGGGCCTCGCGCAGATCGGCGAATTTTCCTTCATCATCGCCGCGCTCGGCTTGAACCTCAACGTCACCAGCAAATTTCTTTATCCCATTGCCGTCACCGTTTCCGCCATCACGACGCTGCTCACGCCGTATCTCATCAAAAGTTCCGACGGCCTGGTGACTTGGTTCAGCCGCACCGCGCCGAAATCATTTATAAACTCGCTCGAACTTTACACGCACTGGCTCGGCCAGAAAGGCGACAAAAAAAATCCCGCCGCCAATTTCATCCGCCGCTGGACGTTTCAAATCATCATCAACGCCATGCTCGTCGCCGGCGTTTTCCTCGCCGCCGTTTTTGTCGCGCAACAAAATCCCGAATGGTTGAAACACATTCCGCTGAATGAAATCGAACGCAACGCCTTGATCTGGTTCGCCGCCGTTTTTTTGTCGCTGCCGATGCTCATCGCCGCCTACCGAAAATTGGAAGCGCTCGGAATGCTGCTCGGCGAACTGCGCGTGAAACAACTTTCATCCGACGCCCGCGCCAAAGAAATCAAGGCTGTCATCTCGACGACAGTTCCGCTCGCCGGTGCTGTCGGCTTGGGCGTGCTGGTTTTTTCGTTGAGCGCGCCGCTATTGCCCTCGTGGGAAATTTTAATCGTGCTGCTGCTCGTCCTTGCCGGACTCACTTTTTTGCTGTGGCGTTCATTCGTGAAAGTTTATTCCAAAGCACAAATCGCCATCCAGGAAACACTCGCGTCCACGCCGTTGCCGCACGAAACCGCCGCGCCCGCGCCGTTGCAAAATTTTTTGAAAGATGCCCGTTTGCAAACTTTCAGCATCACCGCCACGTCGCCCGCGCGGGGAAAATTTCTCCGCGAACTGGGATTGCGCACGCAAACCGGCGCCAGCATCGTCGCCATCGAACGCAACGGAATAAACCTCGTGAATCCCGGACCGGATGATGAACTGCAAATAAACGATCAGATCCTAGTTTTGGGCAGCGAAACGCAAATCAAAAAAGCCCGACAACTTTTGCTGGAAGCAACTCGCTGAAATTGCCCACCGCAAACCGCCATTAAAGAATAGCAAGCGACCGGAAGCGGACGGAAAATCTTTTTGCCAGACTGTCGGCATGAAAAGAAATGCGAAGTCCGGATTCACCTTGATCGAACTGCTGGTCGTGATCGCCATCATCGCAATTCTCGCGTCCATGCTTTTGCCCGCGCTGGCCAAGGCAAAACAGAAAGCTTACGGCGCGGCTTGCATCAGCAATCTGCGGCAATGGGGTCTCGCCATGACATTGTATCTGGATGACAGCCGGAATGTTTTTCCCCTGCCGAAAATTCCCACGGCCACGCCCGGTTTTTCCGGCTATAATGAAAACACGCCGGGCTGGACTGATTTTGCGAGTTTTCATAATGCGGGCCAAGGCGACAGCGCTTGGTTCAATGCCTTGCCGTCGTATGCTGGTGGCAAAGCGCTTTGGGATATTGCGAACAATGCGACAAGCTCAAGCTTTGTGAGCGCAAAAAAGATTTTTGATTGTCCGGCCGTGACGCAAGCACCTCAAGTCACCGACCCGAACCGCGTGGTTTTTAACTACGGCATGAATCCCAAGGGCAACACCGGTTTGCCGACGAGCGTGGCTTACGGCACGAATTTCTCTTTGACGATGGTGCAAAATCCGTCCGCGTTTGTTTTCATGGGCGATGGGCGCGCACGCACGACGGATTTGCCATATTACGGCGATCCGACCAAGGAAGTTGGCGTGGAGCATTGCTGGGCGCAGCAATTTTCTGCGCGTCATAATATCGGCGGCAATCTCACTTTTTCCGACGGCCACGCGGCCCATTTCAAATACAGTTACGTCTGCACGAACGCCGTCACCAAACCCGGCGACGAGGGCGTTCCCGACATCAATTGGGCTTACAACGGCGTCAGAATCCAATAACCGCCAAAACCATCAAAAAACCCCGGCGCAAGTTACCGCTAATAAATAGCAATCCAGCGGAAGCGGTAATTTTGCGCCCAGCTAAACTTATAAAAATGAAACGCATCTTTTTTGCCGGTTGCATCTGGGCCACAGCGATTTTTTCCGCCCACGCGGACACCGCGCCGGACAATTCCCAAGCCTTGCTCGTCGTCAAAAAATATCTTTCGGACATGGTTCAAAAAATGGACGACGCCGGACACGACTTCGTCACGAACGCCACCGCGTATCAAAAAATCATTGATGACGCGAACGGCGATTACGACAAGGCCGCGAGCGAACACGGCGTCGAACTCGGCGAACTCGTGAAAAAAATGCAGGGAGATTTTGGCATCTATCACAATCACGGTTATGAAACCGTCGAAGGCATTGTCGCTGGCACGAAGAAAATGGTCTGGTTCGACAATTATCTCGACGGCGGTGTGCCCGCGAATGAAGCCTCGACCGATTCGCCGGAATCGCCGCTCGTTTTGAAAGCGCGCGACGGCTCGCTCATCAGCAATCACAATGGCAATCTTTTTCATTACGTCATCGAACCGACGTTGTGGGGGACGCGCACTTTTTTCGTGAAAAAATTAAGTCCGGACGCACAAGAAAAATTAAAAGCCGAATACGAAACGTTTCTGAAAACCAAACTGAACGTCGGCCCAGTTGCCCTGCCCCGCGCGGATATTTTGACCGCCGCTTCGATTGATTGCGCGGAAAAATTAGATCTGTTGCTGCAAGTTTCCAAAGAATGGCAGCCGCAACTCGGCGAGTGCATCGGCGCGCTGGTTTGGATGACACCGACGCTCAACGGTTATTTTGATGACTGGCGCGACTCGCGTTACAATCCCGTCGCCACCGGCCATTACGTCGCCGAAAGCCGCGTGCTCGACATGCGCGGCATCATGTTCAGTTTGAAAATTGCGAATGACGCGATCGTTCCACTGCTTCAATCGAAAAATTCCGGCCTCGCCGACCAGTTGAAATACGAATACGCGAACATCATTTCCTTCATCGACCGCGTCGAACAGCGCGATGCGAAAAGCGGTTACAAAATGAGCATTCCGGCGATCGAAGAATTGGCCGAGCAAGCCAAAACGATGACCGATCAATTGCAACCGCAGTTGCGCCAGATGGCGGCGATTCTCGGTGCGGAAATTCCGGAAAAACCGACGCTGGGAACCATCGAAGCGCCGCAGATTGCGCAGAAATAATTTTCCATCGCGCAAAATGAAATTTGCTTTCAAAAAAATCTTTTGCTCCGCGCTGGTCGCAGCGACGTTCGCGTTGCCGGCAATTTCGCGCGCGACTTTGAGTGATGATTTTCACAACGTCCAATCCTCGCTGAACGACACGTTGCTCGATGTTTATTCGGGCGAAAGCGAAACGAATCTGCCCGCGCAAATTTCCACGAGCCTCGCGACGCTAAAACCTTATGTCGAAGGCTACGATAATTCGGATGCGGAAAAAATTTTGAGCGAGCCGATTTCGCCGCAACTTTCATCCGCCGCGCAGATCGGCATCGCTCGCGCGCGTTTGCAACACATCGCCGCGCTCGCGATGTTGCAATGCCAGAAGTCGGGAAATTTTTCCGGCGCACAACAATGGCGCGCACTCATCACGTTGCCGCAATTTGCGAACGGCGTGGACAGCGCGATGCTGTTGCAAAATCCCGAAGTCGCGCGCAAACCGGAAGTCGCCGCGACGCTCGCGAAAGAATATCTCGAATGGGAAACGATGCGCGTGCGCCAGTTGCTCGATTTTTTGCAACAGCAAGTCACCATCAAAGCGGCGGATAAAAATGTGGTTGAAGCGAACGAAAATGAAATTTTGACGCTCGCAAATTTTCCGAGCGATTTAGTTCAAGTCGCTGGCCTGACAAATAAATTGACCACCGTTTCTTCCAACGTCGCGTGGAATGATTCTTCGGATCAAACCAACAAAATCGCTTCCGTCGCCGCGTGGCGCGATGAAGTGGAATCCGGTTTGCCGAATCTTTTGACTTCGGCGGACATCGGCCGGATGCAACGTCTGCTCGCGCGTTGCGTGAAATTGGTGCCGCGTGAATATTCGCACGGCGTCGCGAACGGCAAATTGCTCATCCCGCTGGAATTTCGCGAGGCGACGCAATTCGCCGATCAATCACAGACGCTCGTCAACCAGCTTGCACCGGTTTGGAAACAGGAACAGCCGCAGGTTTACGCGCAATATCGTCCCGAATTGACCGATAAACTTTCCAAGCTGCAAACGTCGCTCGCAAATTTTGCGGCGCAAGACGATCTCGAAAATCAGAGCAAAGAAATTTCTTCCATCCTCGAAGACAAATTCAAGATCACCGCACGCCGCGCCGGTGACAGCGGTGACGTGATTGACGAAACGGTTTTGGAAGTGCGCGCCGCGCTCGGCGGTTCGCTCGCCGCCGCGCAAGGCGATCAATGGGAATCTGCCGAATCGCAGCGCATGGACGCTTACACCGCATTCGACACGGAAATTGAAGCGCGCGTTTTGCCGCGTGATCCCGATCTCGCGATGCGCGCCGAACGCAGTTTTCTCGCGGGCGACGGTTCGCAGCTCGGCATCAAGGCGTTGCTCGATCGCCGCGCGCCGATGGATCAACTCGTGGCAGGTTACGAACGCGCGCTGAATTCGCTCGCGCAATGCACCGAACTTTTGAAAGTCGCCGTCGAACCGACGACCATCGGTTTTACTGCGTTCACAATTGTCGCGCGCGAAGGTTTGGAAGCGATCATCATTTTGGCCGCGTTGATGGCCGGATTGCGCGGCGTCGAATATGCTTCGACGCGCAAAGGAATTGCCGGTGGCGCGTGGATGGGTTTGATCGTCACGGCAATTACGTTTTGGCTTTCACGCACGATCATCCATTCGCTCACGCGCTTCGGCGAAAAACTCGAAGCCGTCGTTTCCATTTTCGCGGTCATCATTTTGTTCATCGTGACGAACTGGGTTTTTCACCGCGTTTATTGGGTTGGCTGGAATTCCAAATTGCGCTCACTCTCAAAATCCGCGCAAGACGTTTCGTCCACGCGTTGGGAATGGCTCGCGCTTTTGGGCGTCGGATTTCTCACCGTCTATCGCGAAGGTTTTGAAATGGCGTTGTTTCTGCAATCGCTGTTGCTCGAAGGCAGCAAGACCGCCGTGGTCATCGGCAGCGCCGCCGCCGTTTTATTTTTGGTCGCGATCGGTTTGTTGACGTTCCGTTACGGCGTGAAATTGCCTTACCGCAAACTCATGGTGCTGACTGGACTGCTCGTCGTTTCTATCATGGTCACATTTTTGGGTTCGACCGTGCGGCTGTTCCAAGTCGTCAACTGGATGCCGATCCATCCGGTTTATTCGCTGCACTTGCCGAATTGGGCGGGACTCTGGCTCGGGCTTTATCCAAGTTGGGAAGGCCTTTTGATCCCGCCGCTCGCGCTGGTCTACGTCGGCGGCATGTGGCTCTTCAATAAATTGCGTTCGCGCAGAGCGGAAAAAGAGATTCCCCTTGCGAATCCAGCGGTTTCGCAAACTTAAACCCAAGAAATTTCGGAATAAAAAAATCCATTCCACGCACGAATTATGCTCAAAAAAAGAAACCTGTTCGCCGCCATTTTTGTCAACCTGCTGCTGGCTAAATCATCCCACGCCGCGACGACGCCGACGTATGTGCCCGGCCCAAATTCCGGAAAAATTTCCGGCGCGCCAGGCCAAGTCCTGCCTGCGACCGAACCGGCGATTGATCTTTCGGCGACGAATTCTGCCAGCGCAAATTACAATCCGGCCAACGACAATCCCGGGCTTTACACCGGTTTGCCGACGCAGATGCCCGAAGGTTTAACGCAAGCGCCGGAAAATTTTTGGCATCGCGACACTCTGTTCGGCGATGTTTTTGGCTTGCGCAACAAGATCCAAAATTATGGTTTTGAATTTGATCCCGTCTACACCGGCGAAGTTTTCGGCAACACGTCCGGCGGTTTCAAACAAGGCACGACTTACGATCACAGCCTCAATCTGCCGCTGACAATTTATCTGGATAAAATCGCGAACTGGTGGGACGGCGGAACGGTTCACGCGAACGCGTTGTGGATCGCCGGACGTTCGCTCTCGGCGGACAAAGTCGGCGACATCAGCGGCATCAGCAATATCTCCGGTTACAAAACCGTGCGCTTGCAGGAACTGTGGTATCAGCAAACTTTTTGGTCCATGCGCGCGTCCGTGAAAGTCGGCCTCGTCGCCGCCGACGCGGAATTTTTCACATCCGACACCGCGTCGCTCTTTATCAACGGCACGTTCGGCGCGTTCACGCTCGTCGGCGCGAATCTGCCCGATCCATCGGTTTATCCGATGGCCGCGCCCGCGATCCGTTTTTTGGTGCAGCCGATTCCGCAATTTTATTTCCAATCCGGAATTTACGCCGGCACGACGGAAGATCAGGACGTGAACAAAAACGGCGTGGACTTTCGCGTCAACAGCCACGACGGCGCGCTGATTTTTTCTGAAATCGGTTATTTGGTGAATCAAGCCGCGGGCGATCGCGGCCTC
>JAMFSG010000163.1 GCA_026225155.1 Verrucomicrobiota bacterium | reverse complement strand
TACAAAATCAAAACTTACGCGAACACGCACACGCCCGCCGGCGGCAATGATTTCAAGGCGACCGAAGGCATCATGACGCAGATTGAAACGCCACCGGAAGAACCGTTGCTGGCAGAACTGCGCGCGTTCATTGACTCAATCAAAACCCGTGCCACGCCGCGCGCGGATGCGTGGTCTGGTTACAATGCTGTCCGCGTTTTGAACGCCGCATTGGAATCGGCGAAGATTGGTCGCGCAGTTGAACTAAAATAAATCTCACGCAAAGGCGCAAAGACGCGAAGCAAATAAATCCTTTGCGACTTGGCGTCTTTGCGTGAAATAATTCTAAAAATTTATGAGCAAAATCCCGTTATCAAAATGTTTCATCAATTCAGAAGTTGAAGAAGCCGCGCTGCGCGCTTTGCGTTCCGGCCAATATATTCTCGGCAAAGAATCCACCGCGTTTGAAGCCGAACTCGCCGCGCACACCGGCACGACGCAAACCGTTCTCGGCAGTTCGTGGACGATGATTGTTTATTGTTTGCACCAGCTGCAAGGCATCGGGCCGGGCGACGAAATTATTGTGCCGAGTCACACCGCGTTTCCGACAATGGAACCGCTGATCCATCTCGGCGCGAAACCAGTGTTCGCCGACATTGACGACACTTACGTCATGGATCTCGCGCACGTCGAATCGCTCATCACGCCGCGCACCGTCGGCATCATCGGCGTGCATCTTTACGGCCATCCGATTGACAACGACAAACTGCTCGCCATCGGGAAGAAAAATAATCTTTGGGTCATCGAAGATTGCGCGCAGGCGCAGGGCGCAAAATACAAAGGCAAAACCGTCGGCAGCATGGGCGACTTCGGCGCGTTCAGTTTTTTCCCGTCGAAAAATCTCACCGTGCTCGGCGACGGCGGCTGCATCACGACGAACAAAGTTGATTACGCCGATCGTTTGCGCATGTTGCGTAATCACGGTCGCCAGGGAAAATACGATCATGAATTCACCGGCTATAATGTGCGTTTCAACGAGATCAACGCCGCCATCGGCCGCGTGATGTTGAAGCACCTCGACGGCTTTAACGAAAATCGTCGCCAGATCGCCGCGCGCTACAACGAACATCTCAAAGGCATCGTGCAGACGCCGCCCGTGCGCGAATGGGCGACGCCGGTGTATCACATGTATGTCGTGCGTGCCGAAAAGCGCGACGACCTGCAAAAATTTCTCAAAGAAAAAAACATCGAGACCGGTGTGCATTATCCGAAGCCGAACCATTTGCAACCGGCGGTCGTCGGATTATTTCCGTATATTCCGAAATTGCCGAACACGGAAAAAGCGGTGAAAGAAATTCTCTCGCTGCCGATTCATGGCGAAATGACTTTGGACGCGGCGGATCAAGTCTGCGCCGCGATCGCGGAATTTTACGGGAAGAAATGATTTTACCGGCTCGAATTGAAATTCGACATGGGACAGTTTTTGTCTCACCTTCTGTGCAAGAATTCAGGCGGTGAGATTACTGTTTGTATGAGCGATAATTCAAAAATTGAATGGACAGACGCAACTTGGAATCCGGTTCGCGGCTGCACAAAAATCAGTCCCGGCTGCGCACATTGCTATGCCGAAACTTTTGCCGAACGATTTCGCGGCGTGCCTGGTCATCCGTTTGAATTTGGTTTTGATCCTCGGATAGTTCCCGAAAAGCTCGCCGAGCCTTTGCGTTGGTCAAAGGCAAAAATGATTTTCGTGAATTCCATGAGCGATCTATTTCACGAAACGGTTTCGGATGACTACATAGAAGCCGTTGCAAAAGTCATGGCCAAGGCGGACTGGCACACTTATCAAGTTTTGACGAAACGGGCGGATCGGTTACGCGAATTATTGTCTGGAAAACTTCGTTTCGCGGCAAAATTGCCGCATGTTTGGTGGGGTGTTTCCGTAGAAAATAAAAAGCACGGATTGCCACGTCTCAACCAATTGCGCGCGACACCGGCGCGAGTGCGTTTTCTTTCCATCGAACCTCTGTTGGAAGACCTTGGCGAAATTGATTTGAGCGGCATCAATTGGGTCATCGTCGGCGGCGAAAGCGGTCCAGGCGCGCGACCAATGGAAGCAGCCTGGGTGCGGAAAATTCGCGCGCAATGCCGGGCGGCAAAAGTTTCGTTTTTCTTCAAACAATGGGGTGGGGTTCGCAAAAGCGAACACGGACGGATTTTGGATGGCCGGACATACGATGAATTTCCAGAGCGAGAATTGGTGGCAGTTCCAGAACGCGAAGAGCGTCTTGAACTGATTTCAGAAACCGAGCCGATGGAATTAGCGTTCGCATGAGTTTGGATGAGCAAAATTATTTGGGGCGCGAGCAAACGCTCGTCAAACACATTATTCTCCAAAGATATTTGCTTCGTCTGGCAGTGATAGTAGGCACGTGGGCTGATTCAATTACCTACATTGATTGTTTTTCCGGGCCGTGGGAAAGCAAGACTCCGGACTATGCGGACACGTCTTTTGGAATTGCAGTTCAGGAGCTCAAAAAAGTGCAAGTGGAACTCGCCAAACAAGGAAAACGTCCCCGGATTCGCTGTTTCTTTTTGGAAAAAGATAAGAAGTCTTTTGCTGAACTAAAAACATTTTGCGACAGCTTGTCTGGCATCGAGGCCGAGGCAAAAAACAATGTTCTCGAAAAAGCTGTTCCTGAGATTCTTGAATTCCACAAAAAAGGCGGCCAAAAAAACTTCACGTTCACTTTTTTTGATCCAAAGGGATGGAAGGGAATTGAGCTGGATGTCATTCAACCATTGCTGAAACTTTCGCCCGGCGAAGTGTTGATTAACTATATGACGAGCTTTACTCGTCGCTTCATCGAGTCCCAGGATCCGGAGCTTATTCCGGGTTTTGACCGGCTATATGGTAATTCAGTTTTTCGAACGAAACTTGCGGGCGTATCTGAAGATGATCGTGATGACGCAATGGTCGAAGAATATATTCGGCGGATCAAAGCCGAGGGTAATTATAGTTTTGCCAGTTACACGCCTGTTTTTCAGCCACAAATTAACGACATCCACTTTCATTTGATATACGCGACGCGAAATGAAAAAGGATTGGAAGTTTTCAAGAAAGAAGAACGCAAGGCTGTTGAAGTAATGGAAAGTGCCCGCGCAAAAGCGCAACAACGAGAGCGCGAAAGTGGCGGAACACTTGAGCTATTTTCCAGCAATGAGATGCACGACACACAGTTTTACAATTCCTTGCGGACAAAATACTGGAATAAAACTAAAGCAAAAGTTCACGCCCTTTTAGCTTCCAAGAAGCCGGTGTCATATGATTTTTTATGGGAGGCCGCACTCACAACGCCGCTTGTCTGGGTGGAAGACTTGAATCAATCCCTCATGGAGTTGAGTAAAAAGGGCAAATTGAAATTTGTTGGTCTCAGTGAGCGCGAGAAGTTTCCAAAACATGGAAAGGGTGTAATGGTCCAAATCGTCTGATTTTACCGAATTACAGCGCGTTCAAAATTGCTCAATTCACTTTGCTGGATTCAAGCTGCATTCCATCCGATGGCGTGCGCGGCGCTGATTTTCTCCAGAGATGTAAAACGGCATAGCTGCGCCAGGGCCGCCAGGCTTGTGACATTGCTTCCGCGTCTTTGGCGGAAATTTTCCCAAGGTTGTTGCGCAACACGATGTCTTCTTTTGGAAATGCGTCCGGCCAATGCAACGCGCGCATCGCGATATAATTCGCCGTCCACGGGCCGATGCCCGGCAATTCAGACAATCGTTTGATCACATCTTCAGGATTGTGATGCGTGCCGCTGTCCAGTGAAAGTTCGCCGGAAACATGCGCGAGCGCGAGCGCGATAACACTTTTGCCACGCGCACGAATGATTCCCAGCTTGCCGATCTGGTCAATGTTCGCTTTGGCGACGCGCGTCGGCGATGGCGTCAAACGGTTCAATTGGGGAAACGGCGTTGAAATTTTTTCTCCAAATGCCAGCGCAAATCGCGCCGCCAAAGTGGTTGCGCCTTTGACCGTGATCTGTTGGCCGAGAATGGCGCGGACACCGATTTCGAATCCATGAAAAGCACCGGGCACTCGCAAGCCGGGATTTTTTTTGACGGCGGCATTCAAAATTTTACTTCGCCTGAGATGTTGCGAGATGAGATCCGGCCGCGCATTCAAATCGAACAGCTCGCGCACGCGATTTAGCAGCGCCGGTAAAACGGGCGTCAAGCTGTGCGAAAATTCGAGGAGCAGCGCATTTTTCGGTTTGGCAGAGGTGATTTTGATCCAGCCTTTGGCTTTGCCCAACTGCACGGTGCGGGCGTAAAAATCATCCGTCACCCATTCGACGCCTTTCAATTCGCGCGCTTTCAAAAAAACCAGGATGCGTTGCCAGTCATAAGGCGGACGATACGCCAGTTGCAAAACCGACGTTGCCAAATCGCCGGAAAAATTCTCGCCATCAACGGCTTTTTTGCGCAAACGCGTCGGTGCCATCCGGTAGCGCGTGATGAACGCGTCATTGAACCGGCGCAAACTCGCAAAACCGCTGGCGAACGCGATCTCGATCATCGGCAGTTTGGTTTCCGTGAGCAACTGTTTCGCGAGCAACAAACGTCGCGTCAAAATCAATTGGATCGGTGGCACGCCGAGTTTTTGTTGGACGATCCGGCGCAACTGGCGCGAACTCAATTTGAATTCCGCCGCGATGGATTCGAGATTAACAGTGTCGTCGCTGTTGCCTTCTTCGATGCGCTGCACCAGCCGATGCGCGATGCGTTGGGATTTGTCCACCGGCGCATTTCCCGGCGCCAATTCCGGTCGGCAACGCAGACACGGACGAAATCCCGCCTGTTCCGCTTCCTGCGGATTTTTGTAAAACCGGCAATTGATTTCCTTCGGCGGTTTCACCGTGCAGATTGGTCGGCAATAAATGCGCGTGGAAGTGACGGCCACAAAAAACAAGCCGTCAAACCGCGCATCGCGCGCCAACAGCGCCTGATAACAGGATTTGGATTTCAGTGAAATTTCCATGCGTGTTGCCGATTCTGGACGCTGGTTTTTTAGTTAATTTTCCAAAACTAATTCTTCTTTATTTTCCAAGTCCAACAACCAGCGTTTCACTTTCAATCCGCCCGCAAATCCCGTCAAGCTGCCGGACGCGCCGATGACGCGATGACAAGGAACGATTACGGAAATCGGATTGCGTCCGTTCGCCGCGCCGACTGCGCGCACGGCTTTTGGCCGTCCAATCTGCGCGGCGATCTGACCGTAACTGCGCGTTTCACCGAAAGGAATTGTCCGCAAAGCCTCCCAAACCTGATTTTGAAACGGCGTTCCCAGCGGATCCAAAGCGACCGAAAAAACTTTGCGTTTGCCTTCGAGATATTCGACGAGCTGCTTTTCCGTTTTTAACAAAATCGGATGGTTTTCATTTTTCAAAAGCGGCGCAAGCGGAACGCGATTGGGTTTATCGTCTTCCCAAAGAATGGCCGCCAATCCCCGATCCGTCGCCACGAGTTTTAATTCGCCGATCACGGTCTTAACAGTTTTGTAGTGATATTTCATATAGTTTTGCTGCTTGTCGCTTTTGCTTCTTAAAAGATAATTCAACCGGCTCGATAAATCTCGCCATTTTCGGACATCAAAATTTTCGCACTATTTTCATACGTTGGCTGAATAATTGTAAGCCGCAGAAAAAATTTCTTTTGGTGCATGGACGAACTTGTAGAATTTTCGTTTAATGCTTTTCGCGATGAATCCCGAAAATCCTGAAATCAGCCTCGTCATTCCTTGTTACAACGAGGAAGGCAATCTGCGCGAGCTCGTCAAAGCGATCCGCGCGGCGGTCGAGCCGTTGAAAATTTCCTATGAGGTCGTTATCACTGACGATTGCAGCAAGGACAAGTCGTGGGAAATTTTGCAGGAACTTG
>JAMFSG010000162.1 GCA_026225155.1 Verrucomicrobiota bacterium | reverse complement strand
GATTTTTGCGGTTCGGCAACGGCTTGCCGAGGCTCTCAAACGTCTTGCGTCCCATCACGACCACGTTGCCCATCGTCGTCTGCTTGAACCACTTGAAATCTTCCGGCAGATGCCATGGGATTTTATTCCCCGCACCGATCACCCGGTTCAGCGACATCGCCGCGATGGCTTTGAAGTGTTTCATTTGATGTCCGGTTCTTGCTGCGCGCCATGTCGAATGGAAAGAATTTCAATCCGTTTATCAGCATCATTGATTTCGTAAAAAATACGATAAGGCGGAACCGGAACTTCACGCAAAGGATCGCGGCCAGCCTCGCGAAAGATTTTTCCTAAACGCGGAAAATTGGAAAGCAAAAGAACCTTTTCGATTATGGCATTTCCCAATTTGGCTGCAGCGGCCGGATTATCTTGGGCAATAAAACGGACAAGCTGCTCCAAATGGCTCAAGGCTTCCGGCGACCAGATGATTCGGTAATCCATGTTTCCAATCGTTTGACAACTTCTTCATGCGGAACCCCTTCGCCGCGCCGGATTTGTTCCCGCCCACGTTGGATAGATGCCAGCAAAGCAATTTCATCAAGGATTTCATCCAATGAAATTTGTTCGGGCATTCCCTGAATCGTCTCCAAAGCCAGTTGCCGGTCGCTCATAACAATAAAACTATGCGCCGCGAAAACGGTGAACGCAAATTGAATTTAATTCACACCGCCACCGGCGCTTTGATCGCCGGATGCGGGTCGTAATTCACGATTTCAAAATCTTCATATTTGAAATCGTGAATATTTTTCACCGCCGGATTTAATTTCATCTGCGGCAGCGGACGCGGTTCGCGCGAGAGTTGCAATTTCGCCTGATCGACGTGATTGGAATAAAGATGCAGATCGCCAAACGTGTGGACAAAATCGCCGGGCTTCAATCCGCAAACCTGCGCGACCATCAACGTGAGCAGCGCATAGCTGGCGATGTTGAACGGCACGCCGAGAAAAATATCCGCGCTGCGCTGATAAAGCTGGCAGCTCAATTCGCCGTCGCTCACATAAAATTGAAACAGCGTGTGACACGGCGGCAACGCCATACCCTGGATTTCGCCCGGATTCCACGCGCTGACGATGAGCCGGCGGCTGTCGGGATTTTTTTTGATCTGCGCGATCACGTCGTCAATCTGGTTGAGCGAGCGACCGTCGGTGGTGCGCCAATCCGTCCATTGCGCGCCATAGACGCGGCCGAGATTGCCGTCCGTGTCCGCCCATTCATCCCAGATCGTCACGCCGTGATCATTGAGCCATTTGACATTCGTCTCGCCGCGCAAAAACCAGAGCAGCTCGTAAATGATGGACTTGGTGTGAACTTTTTTCGTGGTGAGCAGCGGAAACGATTCGCGCAACGGACAACGGATCTGCGCGCCGAACAGCGAGAACGTGCCGGTGCCCGTGCGGTCGGCCTTGAATTTTCCGTGTTCGAGGACGTGCCGGAGCAGATCTAGGTATTGAATCATCGCGGGAAAAATTTAAGCAGGAATTCTGCGAAAGCGCGAAGAGAAAGTTGATTCTAGTTTTCGACCAAAAACCATTTGTCTTTGATTTTTTCCTGTCCCCAATATCGTTTGTCCAAAGCCGATCCGGGTTCAATTTTTCCGGAGGAAATATACAGATAAAGTTCGTGAAATGGTGGCGGACCAGCACTTCCATACAAAAAGAAAACAATTAAAACGCCGTTTGTTTCGCGCGATACAAAAACTTGTTCGGCTAAATTTGAATCGTAATTGGTGGGCGAGATTATTTGGCTTTCTGCCGAAACTGGAATTGCCCCTGACTCAATTTTTTGAACGAGGGCTTCGTAGCGCGGAAATCTCCAATTGAATATTTCGTTCCTGGCAAATCTTGCAACAAAGCCTTCAATTGGCAGCATGAGAAGGCAGGCTGCCAAGGGTGCAATCGCCCAAAAACGGGATGATTTCCAATTTCTAAATAGCATGGCCAAACTCAAGATACAGATGCTAAAAAATAGGAAGCCGCACGGTAGCAACAGAAGGCCTTTTATATTCGATGGACGCAAGCCGAATGCAAAAAAACCTAAAAAACACAAAGCATAGATAGAAAAGAAAATTATTTGGGCGCGACGAGACATATTCAGCTTTAGATTAAATTTTATCCATGCCGAGCTTCGCGCTTGCGACTTTATTTTGCCATCCAATTTCTGTCCAGCGTTCTTTGCTCCGAAGGAGCGTCGGAAATTTGCCCGCAGTTTCAACTGCGGGTTTGAGGTGATAAAAATCCGCAAGCCCTGGAAGGGCGACAGAATTTCCCGCAATGGGTTTGTCTGTCGCCCCTCCGGGGCTTTATTTTTTGGTGGCGTTGACCCGCAGTTGAAACTGCGGGCTATT
>JAMFSG010000161.1 GCA_026225155.1 Verrucomicrobiota bacterium | reverse complement strand
TTGGTTTTCAATTTTCGGGAGGGACGCCGTGTCGGCGTCCCAAATTTTCCGGCTCGGTCAACAAAGGGAAACAAAGAGAACGAAGTCCTTTGTTTGCTTCGTTGGCTTCTGTAAAAAATTTTGGGACGGCGGCATGCCGTCCGTCCCAAAAAAATTATTTACCCGCGCCGGCCAACTGGTTTTCCTGTTGCTGGAAAAACGGCTTGCTGGCGATCTCACGGTTGAACTCGGTGTTAACCCAAAGATTGAACGCTTCGCCGGCGCGCGCGCGGCGCGCTTGCGCGAGGTATTGCGGAAAATCGGTCGTCTTTTTCGACGCGTCCACGGGCAGCAGCGATTGCACGAACAGGACGAATCCGCCATCCGCCGTCGAAACAAAACGGCTGGCGTTACCGGGCGGGGTCGTAAATGCGGCTTGTTTAAGCTGGCGAATATCGGCGCGATCGCCGGCTTCTGGCACTTCTGACGAACTCAAGGAAAACGGCGACAAAATGACCGGTGTGTTACCGGACGCCACGGCGATCTGCGGAAATTTTTTACCGGTCGCAATTTGAACGGCGGCGGTGAAATAAAAGTTCGTGCCCGCGCGTTGCGCGAGTTCGAGGGCCTGCTGCGTCTTGAAATCCTGCGCCACGCGCGCGCTGATCTGCGCAAAGGACGGGATCGCGCTGGGCAACTGGTTGGCGAGCGCGATGACGTAAATGGCTTCCGCGCCGGGAATCGGGCCGGCATAGGGC
Organism: Verrucomicrobiota bacterium; assembly: GCA_026225155.1. GTDB lineage: Bacteria > Verrucomicrobiota > Verrucomicrobiia > Limisphaerales > UBA11358 > UBA11358. Next base: position 1,701 of record JAMFSG010000161.1, on the reverse strand, counting down.
GAATCGGCGTTCAACTGGAATGCGGCTTTCGTCAGTGCGGGGGGTGCGTCAAAATCTTCCGGTCCGCCATTCTCCGCGAACGGCGCACTGGTCGCGAGCGTGAGATTTTTTTTCTTTGCCAGCGCGGCGAGATTTTCCGGTTTCACCGGGTCCATCGCGTAAAGTTCGGTCACAAAATCTTTGGCCTGAACTTCGGCGTCCACCAATGCACGTTGTTTGATGAGCAGATCGCGGATTTTCGCTTTCGCGGCTTCGGGCGTTTTTTCCGAGGCGAATTCAGCCGTCGAACCATATTTCTGATAAATTGAGTTCACGCTTTCTTCAAAATTAGTTTTCGTCAGTTCGGCCTTGGACTGTGCCAGAAAATTTGACGCGTCAAACGCGACGTAGCTGACCTGCACGCGGTCGGGTTCGCGATAAGCCGCAAGATTGTTCGTGTAAAATTGCGCGACGGCGGCGGGCGTGACGCTGGCTTGCGAAAGGTAATTCGACGCGGAAAAGAAAACGGCTTGCGCGGAAACTTCCTGGTTTTCGCGGTCGTAAAGTGCGCCGGCTTCCTGCGGCGTGATGAGCGCGCCGGGCAAGCCGAGCGTCTGTTCCAACTGGCCGACCGCGAGCTGCGTGCGGAGGGAACGCTCGAAATCAGCGGCGGTCAGATTTTCCGGCGCGAGCACTTCCTGCGCGAAGGCCGCCGGCGGCACGGGCTGGCTGGTGCCGAAAAGCCGCATCAACGAAGGCGAACGCAATGCGCCGCTCGCGGCTGTCACCACCGCGTCGTCGCTGATGTGAATGCCGAGGTCTTTGGCTTTTTGATCAATGAGCAGATAGGAATACGTTTGCCGCTCGATATAGGCGGGCGTGGCGCTTGGGCTTTTTTCCGGCCATTCGCCGTTCTGCAAGAAATAGGAAATGGCGAATTCGCGACGCGCCTGTTCAAAATCTTCCGCGGTGATTTCGTGCCCGTAAATTGAACCGAAATTGCCGGTTCCACGCGCACCGCCATTATTCATGCGCTGGCTGGGATTAAAGAAATAGACGAACGAAATAATAGTGAGGCCGCCGATGAGCCACCAGAGCCAGCTTGAATGTTTGCGGATTGTTCCAATCATAGTGAAAAAATGAACGCGTAGCCTAACTTGCGCGCTGCGGCATGGCAAACGTAAAAGCAAATCCTTCTCATCCTCATCGTCATCCTCGTCCTCAAAAAACTTAAAACTGAAAGACGAGGATGAGGATGAGGATGACGATGAGAAGGATTAAAAACCCTATTTCAACCACCGCGCGACATCTGCCGCCGCGTAAGTGATCAAAATATCCGCGCCCGCGCGGCGCATCGCCAGCAAACTTTCCAGCGTCACCGCGCGTTCGTCAATCCAGCCGTTGGCGGCGGCGGCCTTGATCATCGCATGTTCGCCGCTCACGGCATACGCGGCGGTGGGCAAACCGAATTCCGTTTTCACGCGGTGCAAAATATCCAGATACGCGAGCGCCGGTTTCACCATCACGATGTCCGCGCCTTCGGAAATATCCAATGCTACTTCGCGCAATGCCTCGTTCGCATTCGCCGCGTCCATCTGGTAACTGCGACGGTCGCCAAATTGCGGCGCGGATTCGGCGACTTCGCGGAACGGCCCGTAAAAAGCCGACGCGAATTTCGCCGCGTAACTCATGATCGGTGTTTCGGTGAAATCATTTTTGTCC
>JAMFSG010000160.1 GCA_026225155.1 Verrucomicrobiota bacterium | reverse complement strand
GCGGGTTGGTTTTGCTAGGTTGGGCGCGCGTGCACGCTCGCCCCACCAAACTGACTCGCTACGGGTTTTCCGTCGCCTGATCGGCAGCACGGGGAGCTTTTGCCGGCAGGATGCCGGCGCTCCCAGGCTTTTTATCAAAGGCATCATCCCAAAAAATGGGTGAATTCAACTTCGGGCGGCGTGATGAACTGGCGGGCCTGACCGCGCCAGTCAAATTGCAGCCGTCCGGCGTGCAGGGCGTGGTGCGGCAGGATGAGCCGGGTGCGTTGCGCGTCGGTGAGCCGGTTTTCCACGAGCGCCAGATAGAGGTCTTCGTCGCCGCCATATATCTTATCGCCCACAATCGGATAGCCGAGGTGCGCGAGGTGGATGCGGATCTGGTGTTTGCGGCCGGTCAACGGGCGGAGGCGGAGCAAGGAAAAAGTTGAGAGTTTATAGTTGAGAGTTGAGAGCGGTGGGACGGCAGATCGTCCTCGCGGTTCGTTCTCGTCCTCGTCCTCGAATTTGGCTTCAAGATTTTTCGAGGACGAGGACGAGAAGGAAGGACGAGGATGATTAAATCGTTTTTCGACCCAGAATTCGGTTTGCGCAGATGCGCCATCGGGGCGGACGCAGTCTTTGATGGCGATGCGGCTACCTTCATCCTTGCCGAGCGGCGCGTCAATGATCCCCTGCTCCGCAGTAACATGGCCGTGGACGATGGCGAGATATTCCTTGGTGACGGCGCGGGTTTCCCAGATTTTGCCGAGTTCGCCAGCGGCGACGGAATTTTTCGCCAGCAAAACAATGCCGCTGGTTTCGCGATCTAGGCGGTGGATGAGGTGGGGTTGGGAAGTTTTGAATTTTGAGTTTTTGGTTTTTAGTTCGGAATGGGCTGGCGCAGGCTCCGAAGGATTATTCGAGGATGAGGACGAGGATGATAAATGAATCCGCGCGCGGCTGATGAGGCTGGAATATTCATCGCCTTTCGTCGGATGGCAGACGAGGCCGGCGGGTTTGTGGACGACCAGCAGATCGTCGTCTTCGTGGATGATGTCGAATAGTTTTTCCAAGCGCGAAAGAGTTTAACCACGGATGGACGCGGATAAAGAAAAGCTTTTGACACGAATTTCACTAATTAACACGAATTAAAAACCAGCACTGCCAGGCGTCTGCGTGAATCAAAACTCAATCCGTGAAAATCCGCGTCTGAAAAATCTGCGTGAATCCGTGTCCATCCATAGTTGAATTTTCGGCGTAAAAATTTCTCCGTGATTTTCAACCACGGATGGCATGGATTGATGCGTGATAATTTTCAAGCCGCCACCGTCAATTTCGGTGGGGCGAGCGTCCACGCGAGCCGAAACATCCAAGTTGCAGGCAACGTCCGGCTCGCGGGGACGCTCGCCCCACCAATTCCAACCATCTTTTCCATCCGTGTTCATCGGTGTCCATCCGTGTCCATCCGTGGTTGAACAAGAATTGGGACGACGATACGCCATCCGTCCCACAGCTTTTCTTTTTCCACGGCTGGTCGGGAAATTTCGCGGGCAATTTCATCGGTTGGGGTTTGGTGCCGGCCATTTCCAATTCAGGATCGCCGCTGATTTTTTCGCCGGACTCCCTGGCCTTGGCCGCATCTTCGCGCCAGCCAGCAATGCGCGCCTGCAAGCCGTGATGTTCAGCGGTCACTTTATCGCCGGACTTCATGTAAAACAGCGAAAGGTTCGTATGCACCAACTGTTCTTTCGGGCGCAATTTTTCGGCCTTATGACCTTCGGCAATCGCGGCGGCAAAATCGCCCTGCCGGTAAAAAGCCATGCCGAGCGCGAGCTGCGCGTCAAAATTCGCCGCGTCCTGCGCAAGAATATTTTTCAACTTGCCGATCGCACGGTCGAATTCGCCACGGCTGAAATCAAACATCGCGTCGTCGTATTGTTCTTGCAAAGTCATGTCGTTGCAAACGCTAGGTTGGTTTCCTGTCCGAGGCAAGCGGTCGCGCGGGCGGATTTCCCGGAGACCAGTTGGAATTATCGAGCAACTTGATTCCCGGTTTTAGAAAATCAATGCGGCGCGTTTTGTAAAGTTTGCCGAGCGCCTGCTTGAACGCCTTTTTGCTGACACTAAATTTTTGACGGATCAACGCGGGCGAACTGTCGTCGTCGAAATCCAATTTGCCGCCGTGGCTTTCGAGTTCCTTGACGATCAAGTCCGTCAGCGGCGCGACGCGTTTGTAACCAGCGGCGTCGAGACTCAGATCAATTTTTCCGTTCGCGTGAACTTTGCGCACGAAGGCTTTCATTTTTGCGCCGATCTTGAGCGCGGCGAAAAGATTATTTTTGTAAAGCAAACCGCGATGCGCATTTTCGACAATGGCCGTGTAACCAAGCGGCGATTTGCCGGTGATGAAAATATTCACCGGCTGGCCATCGCGATACGCCGGCGTGTCGCGGCTCAGATGCCAGCTCAAACGCGTGCTCGCGATGATGCGGTTCGACTTCGCGTCCACGCCGACATACACGACCGCCCAATCGCCGATCTGCAACGGAAATTCCTGTTCGCGGAACGGGAGCAACAAATCCTTCGCAAGACCCCAATCCAAAAACGCGCCCGCCTGCGGATGCACGTTGATGACTTTCATGTAGGCAAATTCGCCGACCATCGCGTGCGGCGTTTCGGTCGTCGCGACCAGGCGATCTTCGGAATCGCGATAAACGAAGACATCGAGCTTTTGTTTCGGCGCAATGTCTTTGGGAATGTAACGACCGGGCAGCAAAATCTCGCCCAGCTCGCCGCCGTCCAGATAAAGTCCGGGCTGCGATGCGCGCACGATGGAGAGAATGTTTCGTTTGCCTAAAATTGCCATGCGGCTAGAGATTAACTGAAGGCAAATGATTGAACAACCAAGGAACGAAGCAACGAAGTGGGAAAGTTCTTTTTGTTACTTGGTTTCTTGGTTGTTCATAAATTTCGGACGCATAGTGGGGCGTGAAATTTCTACGACTCGGCCACGCGAAAGCCATCTTGGACTGCGGCGGGAAGCGCAGCGCCACGCCGCTTTCACGCGCCGATTGATTCTCTTTTTCGTTTGATCTCGGACCGTCCGAAAGCGGTGTCGCCGCTCCGCTCTGCCACCGCACTCCGAGACGCGGCGCGTTTTCCGAAGACTCCCAAGCCGCGCGAAGCGTCTTGGAGTGCGGCAGTCCTCTGCCGCTTTGATTGAGGCATGCGCCTCGCAAAACTATTTCACCTTTTCCACGACGAGCATTTCAATTGGCATATTGGTCGGCACAAGTTCGAGGCCAAGTTGGTCGCGTAAAGCCCGGTTCAGCGTTTGCAAATAAATTTCATCGTCAGCAGTCCGACGAATCGGCCAGTTAAATGAAAAGTCATAGCGGTTAGTAAGACCGGTCTCGTTAATAACGGGAACATTACCAGCGTTCTCAATCGAACCTCGCAAGTTTTCCAGGCCATCTCCAGAACCACTGGCCAGTCTATGTTCTCGCGTTTGGATCCCGCCGAATTTGAGTGCGAGAACATTTGTTTCCACCAATTTCCATTTTCCAGCAAACCCAAACTTCTCTTTGATTTGCTCTTGCAAAACTTGAAATGCGCCCTGATGAAGATTGGCAATAAAGTCATACCGTTCTCCAGGCATCTGCGTCAGGAAAACCGTGCGCAGGTTATCTGAACGATACGCTGTTTTTATTATGTCAGAAAGTTGCACGCCAAGTCCGATGCTCATCTGGTTGGTGTCAGCCACAAGTTGCCCATTAACCAAAGTTGTTCCGCCCAGATCTGAAAATGGAAATCCTTCAACCCAATGTGTGCGCTTTGATTTTACAATGCGGACTTGCGGCGGCGTTTCGCCAAGAACTGTGGGAGCAACCACGTTGATGTTATCAATTTTTGGATTAAAATTGGGAAGTTGCCACGGATAAGTTCGATGTTCCTGAATTTCTTTGACGGTAATTATCGTTGTTCCCGCCGCGAATAAAATTCCTACGCTGACAACAACCGCCGTTTGTGCTTTTGTCCACGCCATAATTTTCAATGCTCCTTTTACGAGGGTTAAAGTTGAT
>JAMFSG010000002.1 GCA_026225155.1 Verrucomicrobiota bacterium | reverse complement strand
TCATTTTATCTTGGTTTGTGTTGGTCGGACAAATTTTTGCGACTGATACCAATTCGTCCGCCGTCATCATAAATTTTCCACCGGCGCCCGCGCGGGAATTTCGTGCGGCGTGGATTGCGACCGTCGCAAATATTGACTGGCCATCCAAGCCCGGATTGCTGGTCGCGCAACAAAAAGCGGAACTGATCTCGCTGCTCGACCGCGCGGCGCAACTGCATTTCAACGCCATTTTTTTCCAAGTCCGCACGGTGGGCGATGCGCTGTATCCTTCGACCAATGAGCCGTGGTCGGAATATATCACCGGTCGTCAAGGCCAGGCGCCATTTCCATTTTACGATCCGCTGTCATTCGCCGTCGGCGAGGCGCACAAACGTGGACTGCAATTGCACGCGTGGTTCAATCCGTTTCGTGCCGGCCATCCCGAAGCCAAATCGCCGCCCGCGCCGAACCATATCACGCGCATGCACCCTGAACTGATCCGTCGTTACGGCGATCAGGTCTGGCTCGATCCCGGCGACCCGGCGGCGCAGGCGCTGGCGTTGACGGCGGTGCTCGACGTAGTGAAACGCTACGATGTGGATGGCGTGGTGCTGGACGATTATTTTTATCCGTATCCGGCGAAAAATTTGGCCGGGCAGGAAATGGATTTTCCCGATTTTGCCACCTGGAAAAAATACGGCACGAGCGGCGGTTTGAGCCGCACTGACTGGCGGCGCGATAATGTGAATCTCTTCGTGCAAAAACTTTCGCAACTCATCAAGAGCGCCAAGCCACAGGTGCAATTTGGCATCAGTCCGTTCGGCATCTGGCGGCCGGGAAACCCGGCACCAATCAAAGGTTTGGACGCCTATGAAAAAATTTCCGCCGACGCGCGCAAATGGCTCGCCAACGGCTGGGTGGATTATCTCGCGCCGCAACTTTACTGGCCGATCGCTTCGCGCGAGCAAAGTTTTTCCGCGCTGCTCAACTGGTGGCGCGCGCAAAATCTCAAAGGCCGTCACCTCTGGCCGGGATTGGCGGATTCGTCCGTCGGCGGAAAATTTTCTGTCGAAGAAATTCCGCATCAAGTCCAGCTCATCCGGCAGCAAACTGATGTCGGCGAAGTGCATTATCATCTGCGCAGCGTGCTGGATAATCCCGTGCTCGCCGGCATCGTCCGCGCACAATACGCGTTGCCGGCGCTTGTGCCAACGTCGCCGTGGATCAATTCCACTGCGCCGCTAAAACCAAAATTGACGGTGGATATTTGGAAAAATTCCGCGCGCATCCGCTGGGAAAATTCCACCGGCGAATCGGCGCGCTGGTGGCTCCTGCAATCGCGTGCGAACGGAGTTTGGAAAACGGAAATTTTTCCAGCCGGCCTGACGAGTTTATATCTCGATAATTCCAGCCCTGACGCGATTTCCCTCCACGCCGTGGACCGATTGGGAAATTTAAGCGAACCGGCAATTTGGACGCCCAAGAAATTTTCACCAGCAAGCCCGCAACCACGATGAGCTTAAAAGATGATGCCGATGATTTTTGATTTACGATATGCGATTTACACGTCGGCGCGAAAAATGGCAACGACTCGTAAATCGTAATTCGCCAATCGCAAATAAGAAGTTGGTTTTGGCGGGGCTGTAAGCCGAATTTTGTCTGCGCCCTTGCGGACGGAGAGAATCATTTGTCTTAGCGACCGATACCCGAAACCTGTCCGCTTTCGCGAAACGCGGAGCGGGCCGCTCCTCGGTTTCCTATTTGGCCTTGCACCCGATGGGGTTTTCCGTGCCGCGTCGCTTGCGCTTCGCGCGGTGCGCTCTTACCGCACCTTTTCACCCTTACCACATTTCTTGCGAAACATGGCGGTCTGATTTTCTGTGGCACTTTCCGTCGAAAAGCCTTTCAACTTTCCGCCCGCGTGTATCTCCGGCCAAACCGGAGTTACGCGGCATCGCGCCCGATGGTGTTCGGACTTTCCTCTTTCAGCTCGCGCCAAAAGCGATTCTCCGCCCTGCCAAAACCAGTTTTAGATTACCGGAAAAAATGGATTTAACAAGCGATGGAAAAAGCTCCAAATACCAAGCTCCAACCTCCAGAGAAATTCCAATCATCAAATCACAAATGCGCGCGGGCAAAAATTGGAGCTTGGTTCTTGGAGCTTCTCAGGAGCTTGGATGTTGGAATTTGGAGCTTTGCCTTTACGCCTTTGTCTTTGCAACAATTTCCCGGATGACTGTCGCGCCATCGGGAAAATCTTTCAACGTTTCTTTCCGCACCATCAAACGATGCGCCAACACCGGCACGGCGATCGTTTTAATATCTTCAATCGAAACGGAACTGCTGCCGCGAATCGCCGCCAATGCCTGCGCCGCGTGAAATAATCCCAACGAACCGCGCGGACTCGCGCCCAAACGCAACGCCGGATGCTCACGCGTTGCGCGCGTCAATTCCACGAGATAATTGCGAACGTCCGCGCCGACGGAAATATCCCGCACGCCGCGCTGACATTTCAAAATGTCATCCGCCGTCGTCACTGGTTTCAGCGATTCGATGGGATGCTGTTGCTGCGCGCGGACGCACATTTCTTTTTCTTCTGCCGCGCTCGGATAACCCAAACTTAAGCGGATTAAAAACCGGTCCATCTGCGCTTCTGGCAAACGGAACGTGCCTTCCTGCTCGATCGGATTTTGCGTCGCCATCACCATGAACGGACGTTCGAGCCGATACGAAGTGCGATCCATCGTCACCGAGCCTTCGCCCATCGCCTCGAGCAACGCCGCCTGCGTGCGCGGACTGGCACGGTTGATTTCATCCACTAAAACCATCTGCGAAAACAGCGGGCCGAAACGAAAATCTTTGCGCCCGGTCGTTGGATCGAGAATGAAATCGCCGATGAC
>JAMFSG010000159.1 GCA_026225155.1 Verrucomicrobiota bacterium | reverse complement strand
GGCGACCATCCGCGAACATTTATTGAACGGCAGCGCGAAAACTTCCGTTAGCGCGTTCGTCAGCATCATGCAAGGCTGCAATCAATATTGCACTTTTTGCATCGTGCCTTACACGCGCGGCGAAGAACGCAGCCGCACGATTGCCGACATCGTCGCCGAATGTCGCGAACTCGTCGCGCGCGGCGTGCGCGAAATCACTTTGCTCGGCCAGATCGTTACGAGTTTTGGCAAACGCGATATTCCCGCGCTCGACGGCAAATCTGCATTCGTTCAACTGCTCGATGCCGTTCACGAAATCGAAGGCTTGGAACGAATCCGTTTTACGTCGCCGCATCCGAAAGGTTACGGCGATGATTTGGCTGAGGCCTACGCGCGTTTGCCAAAATTGTGCGAGAGCGCGCACATTCCGTTGCAAAGCGGCAGCGACCGGCTTTTGAAATTGATGCACCGCGGCTACACGCGCGAACGTTTTCTCACCATCATCAAAAAACTGCGCACGGCAAAACCAAACATCGGCATCACGACCGACATCATCGTCGGTTTTCCCGGCGAGACCGAAGAAGATTTTGAACAGACGCTGTCGCTCTGCCGCGAAGTGCAATTCGACAACGCCTACATTTTCAAATACTCGCCGCGCCGCGACACGCCCGCCGCCGACATGCCCGACCAAGTGCCGCAAGAAATCCGCGAGGAACGCAACCATCGCCTGCTGAATTTGGTGAACGAAATCGCCGCACGCAAATACGATGGTTTTATTGGCCGCCAAGTGCAGATTCTCGTCGAAGGCCCGAGCAAAAAAAACGCGTCGCGTTACACCGGTCGCACCCGCTGCAACCGTATTGTGCTATTCGACGGCAGTGAACGTCATCGCGGCCAACTCATGGATTTGAAGATCGAACGCACCGGTTCCTTCACGCTTTACGGCGACCCGGCGATTTTGAATTTGTAAAAACTCGCCGCCATCTTATCAGAATTAAAATCAATTTGCGGCGGCGGTTTGATTAGTCTGACTGCCCAAATATTTGGTGAAAAATTGATAAATTTTCAGCGCGACATCCGGCGGCGCGGTGATGCCGTGACCTTTGCCCGGAACAATTTCCAGTTGAACGTCCACGCCCGTTTTTTTCAACGCTTCATAAAAAATTTCACTTTGTTCCGGCGGCACCAAAGTATCCGCGCCGCCATGCATCAGGAAAACGGGCGGACAATTTTTCGTCACATAATTGATCGGGCTGGCGAAATTCGCTTTTTCAACATTGTCCGCAACGGGACCGCCGAGAAGTTTCGCCACCAATCCATCCGGACTGTGGCGCGTCTTCGATGGTCATGTCCTGATCTATATCCACAAGGAGAACGAGCTCGACGATGTCGAGTGCTGGTATCCGGCGAAGCATTACGTGCTGATCGACGACAAGCTGCGCATTCTCGATACGGTCAAGAAGAGATGGGGCAAGCGGGTCACCACGGTATTTCCCAAGCAAGGACATTACGCCCGCGATGCCGCGACGCTCGCCAGTCATCCGCCGGCCGATATC
>JAMFSG010000158.1 GCA_026225155.1 Verrucomicrobiota bacterium | reverse complement strand
GAGAACGAATGTAGCGAGCTCCACCGCCTGCGGCGGCGTGAGCGAATTTTGTTTGGCGATGAATTGCTTCAGCGTCGGCGCGTTGACATATTCCAGTGCGTAGTAGCAGGCGGTCACATTTTCGGGCACGAACGTGGCGGGAAAAAATTCTGCCTGGAGTTGCGTGGCGTGCCAGATTTCGCGTTCAAAAACGGTGCGCGCAGAATCGTTTTGTGCCGCCTCTCGCGGGGCAAATTTCAGCACGAAAGAATCGCCCTGGCGCGCGGCGAGCCAGATGCGGTCGCTGGCGCGAAAACTCCGGCGCAACGTGAAGCCGTCAATCACGTCGCCGACTTTTAATTTGTCCGGCACGCGTAATGCAGTTTCAGCGGGACGCCGCGGCGAACCAGTTTCCAACACGCGCAAAGTCACGACGGTCAAATCATCGCGCGTCGCGTCCGTCGCAAGCCGACGCGCTTCGGAGGCGATGACGGCGGCAGTCGCGCCGCGCTCCAACAAAGTAATGAGCGCAGCTTCGTTCAACACGTCCGACATTCCATCCGTGCACAGCAGTAAAACGTCATTGGCAAGAATAGATAAATCTTGCGTGGCGGGCGCAAGTTCATCAGCCAAGCCCATCGCGTGCGTTAAAACGTGTGTGCGATCAGGATGCGGCTCGCGATGGTCGGTGGAAAGTTGGGTCAGTTTGCCCATGCGCCAGAGATAAATCCGTGAATCACCGGCGTTGAGCGCATAAGCGTGATTGCCTTCGAACACCACGGCGGCAATCGTCGTGGCGAGTTCGGTAGATTCAAAACGCGCCATGCCTTCCTGATAAAAGCGGCGGTTGAGGTGGCGCGTGATTTCTTCCAGCGTTTTGCCCGCGCTCCACGCGCGCGGACGGGCAGAAAAATTTCGCGCCAATGATTCAACGGCGCGCGCAGCGGCTTCGCCACCTTGTTTCGCAGAACCGAGGCCGTCCGCCACGGCAGCGAGAAACACGCCGGAAAATTCTTTCACCACAAAGGCGTCGTCCGATGGTTTTTGTTCTTCGCGAGCAAAAGTGAAGCCTTCCTCACCGACGCGCAAAATGCCGCTCGCCGTCCGGAGATTTTCCGGTGCGGCAGCGGTGATTTTTTCGAGCGCCGGGTTCATGGGCTTAAATCCGCGCGGCGGCCAGCGCGCCCCAAGTTGTGCGCCAACGTTTTTTCACCAGCGTCAAGCCAGTTAGAGCAACGACGCAGAGACACGCAAAAACCGTCAGGCCGGTGGAATATGATCCGGTCGTGCCTTTTGACCAGCCGAGCGCGGTGGCGAGTAGAAATGAGCCCAGGCCGCCGCCAGCACCGACCAAGCCGGTCATCAAGCCAAGTTCTTTGCCGAAGCGCTGCGGGAGCAGTTGAAACACCGAGCCGTTTCCCGCACCGAGCGCACCAAGTGCGATGACAAATAAAATCACTGCGGCTGCGAGTGTTGTGGCGCGTCCCACCAATGCGAGCGCGATACCCGCGATGACGTAACAAAATGTCAGTGTGCGGATGCCGCCGATGCGATCAGCGAGCGCGCCACCAAGTGGACGCGCCATCACGCCGATGAACGTGCATAACGCCGCCCAATCGCCCGCCTCAACTTTCGGCAAACCATAAGTGGATTTGAAATATAAAACCAACGATGCAGCCAGACCGGCGAAACCGCCAAATGTGATGGTGTAGAAAAAACAAAACCAATGTGTGTCTTTATCACGCGACAATTCCAAGTAATCGCGGAGCTGTTTGGGTTTCACCTTGAGCGGTGCTTCCTTGGAAAAAATTGCATAAACGATAAACACCAGCACTGCGGGAATCAGCGCGAAGCCAAACACCGATTGCCAGCCGTAAGCGTTGGCAATGCGTGGCGCGAGCAGCGCATCAATCACCACGCCGATGTTACCCGCGCCGGCAAGGCCGAGCACTGTGCCTTGCAGATGTGGCGGATACCAACGACCAGCCTGCGGCAATGCGACAGCGAAGCTTGCGCCTGCAAAGCCGAGCATAAATCCCATTAAAATCACCGCGTGGTAACTACCCACGCCGACCAGCCAGCCCCATGCGAGCGCGCCCATGACAATACATTGCGCGAGCAGACCGGTGTTTTTTGCGCCGATCCGATCCACTAAAAACCCCAAGGTCAGCCGCAAAGCCGCGCCGCCCAAGCTCGGCACGGCGACCATCAAACCGGTTTGCTGGTCGCTTAAATGCAAGGCTTCCTTGATATGCGCGCTCAACGGTCCGAGCACCGTCCACACCATGAAACTGAAATCAAAATAAAAAAACGTGGTGAGCAGCGTGGGCCAGTGACCGCTATTCCAGAGGGATTGTTTGGTGTTCATGGAAAAATTAGGCAAGGATCGCTTCGATTGATTTTTTACGGTTCAAATAATTTGGAGGTTTGTTAACCGAGATGGCCCGGTCAAAAATATCCTTACGGAAAATGCGTTGACCCAAATCGGCATTAAGAGCCCCAGCATCCACGCACAATCCGCTGGCGCGCAGCCGTTGCAGAATCCACGCGGCCTTGTCGGCGGAAGGCTCGTTCGCGTTGTGCCGGTAAAAGACGTTGAAGTTGGCGATCGGCCGTTTTTCGCCGTGGCCAAAATCAAATTCCGGACTGAAACCGCGCCGCAAGACCGCCGTGGGAACATTGAGGTAAGCTGGTTGCGCAAGCGTCGCGATGATCTGCTCGCGGTTGTCCGGCGCGTCGCAAAACTTGCAGGCTTCCAGCAACGCGGCGACGAGCGCGAGATGTTCTTCATCGCGCTGCTCCGCAAAATCGCGGCGCACCATGAGAACTTTTTCAGGATGACCAGGCGCAAGTTCCGCGCTGCTCGCCACGCACCATCCGGCGTGCGCTTGCACGGCCACGGAATTCCACGGTTCGCCGGCACAAAAGCCATCCAGATTTCCAGCTTTAAGATTTCCCACCATCTGCGCGGGCGGCACGACGACGATACGCACATCGCGGTCGGGATGAATGCCCGAAGCTGTCAGCCAGTCGCGCAGCAGAAAGTTGTGCGACGAAAAAGAATAGACTACGCCGAAGGTGCAGGTTTTTTCCCGGCGCAAGCAGTTGATTTCCGTGCGCAAGGTTGCACCATCACGCACACCGCTTTTCCATAATTCTTCCGAAAGTGTGATCGCATTGCCATGCAAGTTCAGCACGAGCGCCGTCAGGCAATCGCATTTGATCGAACCCAACCCCAGCGTTGCAGCCACGGGCATGCCAGCAACGGCGTGCGCGGCTTCCAATTCGCCGTGGATCACTTTGTCTCGGATCGTCGCCCAGCCAAGTTCGCGGCTTAATTCCACGTTCAAACCAAATTTGCGGAACAAGCCGAGTTCATGCGCCATCACCAGCGGCGCGCAATCTGTCAGTGGCACAAAACCAACACGCAGTTTCCGTAGTGTTAACTGGTCTTTTAGAATCTGGCGTTTTTTGTTCATGGATTGCTATTTTTAACCTCCATTTAAGATTAAGCGGGTCATGTGCCAAAAATGGGTTCGACGTTAAGTTTTGATTTTTGAGCCAACGGATTTTGATCGCTTCAGAACGAAAGTTGGATGCGGGTAAAAAGCACGTCTTCCGGTTGTTTGGTGACCGAAGTGCTCGCACCGTGATAAAGCGAAAAGGTGGTGTGCGAAAAACTGGTGTTCAGGCGGATGTTGCGATTCAAATACCAGTTGAGTCCCAGCGACCAAGCGCGCGCTTCCGAAGCTGAACCCGCAGCCGCAAAACCGTCCTTGAAAGCATCGTCGTCCACATCCAAATCCGCGTAACGCGCCACAACCTGCCACGCACCCCAACCGCCATTATGCAGGTTGAAGGGATGCAGTGGTGTCACGCCATTGTAGCCTGCGTCTTCGCCGGTCAACACCCAACCGGCGGAGATTTCCCACGCCGTATTCTGCAAATCCACCGGCTTGGCCCCGGCGGTGGTCAATGAAACCCGCTGGTCGGAAATGACATATTCACCCAGCAAACCGAAGGGACCATAGTAATAATAACCTTGCGGCGAAATACGCCAGTGCGTGCCGTCAGGCGCAGTCGTGCCGCCGTAAGTAAAAAACTTTTGCTGTCCGTCTGTGGTGTAACCGGTGGTCAAACCGCTGGCACCATTGCGATCATATTCGTAGCTGCCACCGAGGCCAGCGCCCAAACCTTTCAATGCGTCAACACTTGACGTTTTCCACGGCTGAATAAAAAACCGTCCGGCAAACGCTTTGCCATCGTCCGCGTCCACATTCGCCGTAGTGCCAATGTAATCCGGTGCTCCGTCAAAAATTCCTGCTGCATAACTCAGCACGCCGCCAAAAAGCTCTCCATGCAATTCCGCACCTAGATCGCGGTTCGGCACCAGATCATTCGCCAGCGAGCGTTCATTGAAAGAGGTATAAGGATCTGCTTGCAATTGTTCCAATCCGACCGGGGATTTGAATTTTCCCGCTTCCAATTGCCACGCCGGATCAAAATGGTAATTCACATAAGCATCCAAAATCTGCACCGCGCTGCCGCCAAATTCAGGGGTCAGGTTGAAATCAAAATCGTGGAACACCGTGCCCGTAAAAATCGGCCGCGCCCGGCGCAAGAGAAAACCGTCGTTGGCATTATTCACTGCGTGACCCACAAAGAATGTCCGGCTGTCCGCCTGAATCATTCCATGCAAGGTCGCGACGAAATTTGAATCCGCCGAACCGAAACTGAAACCATTTGCGCTCAATGAGATTTTCGGTTGCGTTTTTACCGAAGCCGCCGCATCCGCTTGGTCTTCCTCGCGTTCGCGTTCCAGAATTTTGACCTTTTGATCAAGGTCTTGATATGA
This sequence comes from Verrucomicrobiota bacterium, assembly GCA_026225155.1. GTDB lineage: Bacteria > Verrucomicrobiota > Verrucomicrobiia > Limisphaerales > UBA11358 > UBA11358. The sequence goes on along the minus strand of JAMFSG010000158.1, from coordinate 2,992 downwards.
CGAATGTGACTGGATTGCGGTTGGCTGGCCTTGCAATGCCTCTACTTTTTGAGCCAGTTCCTGCACCTCTTTTTTCAAGGCAGCAATCTCCGCCGCCTGCGCCGCCGTGGAATTGTCCGGCGCGGGCGGAGTGCTGCCGGGACTGTCCGTGCCGTCCGCAAACGCCGGCAACGCGAGTTGCAGTCCGGCAATCGTGGCAACAGTGAAGTGTTTTAGTTTGGTTTTATTTTTCATTTTCGGCTTACGGTTTTCCGTTGGGCGTCAGGCTATTTGGTTTCGATGGGTGCGGTTAAATTCTGTTGTGCATTTTTTTATTCACTCGCGGTGATTTAATGCCACTGGCGGAGGGTTAGCCGCGCGCGTGCCAAAAATTGTTTCTGGCGTGATGATTGCTACTCTTAATTTCTATGGAAATGATGAGCGGAATTCATACATGAACTCACCCATTGATAGTCGGCAGGTTCGCGCGTTCTGCACCTTGGCGCGCACGGGCAGTTTCACGCAGGCTGCGCGTGAGCTGCACCTCACGCAATCGGGCATCAGTCATTCAATGAAGGCGTTGGAGAATGATATTGGCTGTCGCCTTTTGGACAGGCTGGGCAAAAAAGTTGTGCTGACGCAGGCGGGCGAACAACTTTTGCATCACGCAAAAAAAATTTTACAGGAAATGGAGACCGCCCGCGAAACGCTTGGCCATCTCGGGAAATGGGGTCGCGGACGGTTGCGTATCGGAGCCAGCACGACCGCGTGCCAGCACATCCTGCCGCCGGTATTGCGCGAATTCAAAGAAAGCTTTCCCGAACACACCATCACCATCGAACCGGGCGATACACCCGAACTCGTCGCGGCTTTATTAAACCAACGGATTGATGTGGCGTTGTCACTCGCAAGCAACGAACCGCAACTGGAATCGCATCCACTCTTCACGGATGAATTGCATTTCATCGTGTCTGCGTTGCATCCTTGGGCTAAGGCCGGACGCGTCGAACGACCGGAGATTCCGCGCCAGAATTATATTCTCTATAACAAACGGAGCATCACGTTCCGGCTGATTGAGGAATATTTTCGCCATGAGCAGATGGTGCTGAACACCGTGATTGAAGCGGGGAGCATGGAAGCGACGAAGGAATTGGTGAAACTCGGCATTGGCGTGAGCATCTTGGCACCGTGGATCGCCCGAAAGGAGATTAAAGAAGGCTCGCTCGTCGCGTTGCCATTGGGGCGGCGAAAACTGCAACGACGCTGGGGCATCATGCACTGGCGAGGCAAACGATTGAACCTCGCCGAAGAAACTTTTATCGGTCTATGTGAGGCTACATCGCTGTCGCTGCACACTTGATGGAAATTAAACCATCGAAATTTACGTGGCTTTGCAATGTCCGGTTTTTCTTGAAGAACGCCACCACTCGGCGTGCAACAAATCCCATTCGATTTCCCGGCGGCGGTGCAAAGTAAAACCGGCATTTTCCAAAAATGAATCGGGCTTCGTTATTTGATTCGCTGATAATCGAGTTGTGAGGCGAAAAAAAAATGTATAGCAGTCGGAGAATCAGCCAGCCACGAATGCGTTTGAATCCGGTGGCGGGAAGTTGAAAGTCAGCGAGCAGCCAATTCGCGTTGGATGCCGCGCTGGCGGCAATTTTTGGGATTATTTGCGTCAGTTGTTCCGGGCGAAAACAATCGAGAAAATAATTAGTGATGATCAGGTCGTAAGTTTGGGCGGGCGGCGACCAGTTCAAAATATCGGCGTGAATGAATTCCACGCGGCTGGCATCAAGATTTTCGAGCTGCAATTGTCGTCGTGCTTGAATCAGCATTTTTTCGCTCGCGTCCACACAGGTTGTTTGCGCGTCCGCAAAACGGCGGCGGCATTCGGCCAGGGCACGACCGTGGCCTTCGCCGAGCAGCAGGATTTTTTTCGGCTGCGGAATTTCATCAAGAAACGCCATGCGACAGTGGTGCATTTTTTCGCCGGCGCAAATGATTTCCATCCAGCGGTAAACTGGCGCAAGCAGATCAAAACTCATTTGCTTGCCACCGCCGAAATAATTGTTCCTGATGCCACCAAAGCCACGCGGTGATTCCGCCACCGCAATAACAAAGCACATCCCACGGATCGGGCGTTGCGTGCGAATAGATTTTTGGGCCGATTCCTTTGAACAGTATTGACCAGAAGATCAAGTGCGGCACGATTTCGGAAATGCGCGGGGGATCGTCGTGCGGGCGCAAACCAAATCGCTGATGCAACCAGAGCACGAGCGGCAGTGCACAGGGAATCAGCCAACAGTCATTAAAATGGTTGTGAAAAAAGCCGGTATGGACGTGCGGTTTGACGAGCCAGCGGTTGATGGCATAAGCCGCGCAGCCGGTCAGAAAAAGCGGATCGCGAAAATATTTGAAACGCGGCACGGTCAAAGCGCGTAAAGGATGATCGCGCCGGAAAGCGCGGCGATGATGAATTTCAGCAAAGCAACATTGAGCATAAAAATTAGGCCAGTTTTGGCTTGGCCAGATTATGAAAAGCCGAACCTTTTTGCCGCACGTTTTCTTCTTCGTGAATTTTCATCCGCGCGGAAAGGATTGCCGCACGGCCGAGATAGCCAATGATTTTTTTCGGGTGGCCGCGTTCCACTACGGGCAGGCGGCCGACATTGCGGCTCAACATTTTCGTAAGCGCATCGTGTAGCGGTTCGTCAGGAAAGGTGACCGTCAATTCTGTGCTACCTGCTTCGATCACGGTCATTTCCGCCGACTGATTTTTTCGCAGAGCGCGGACGATATCACCGCGCGTGATGATGCCAACCAGTTCATTTAGTTCATCCACAATCAAAGTTCCCTGACGGCGGTTGAGTTTGTCGTCGCCGTCTGCGATGCGGTCGGAAAATTCGGAAAGTTTCATTGTGGCAGAAATCACCGGCACATCCTGGTCCATCACATCGCGCACGCGGGCAAATTCAAACGGATCAATGCTGTATTCGCGCGTGATGTGATG
>JAMFSG010000157.1 GCA_026225155.1 Verrucomicrobiota bacterium | reverse complement strand
TTTTCAACTTCGCTGTCCAACTGTCGTGCGTTCGGGCCGACGCGGCTGATGAGTTCAGCCAGCGCTTCTTCGGAAATTTCTTTTTGCTGCTTGCGAAATCCGCCGCGCGCCACGATTTCCGCGCGATCCGCCCAATCCTTGTCATCCGCTGACCACGCGGAAAAAACTTCCACCGTGCCGAGTTTGTCGAGCGTTTTGAAAAACGTTTTGCGCTTGTCCACCTTGCCCGCGCTGATGAGCAGCCGCACGCTTTGCCACGCGAATTTTTTTAATTCATCCGCCAATTCCGCCAAAGTTTCCGTGACCGCCGAAGCCGAAGCCGCGCGTTCTTCGCCGAGAAAATTGCAATCGCGCAGCCAGACGACTTTGCCGCTGCCAAAAAATGGAAGGGTTTGCAGCGCTTCGCGCAATCGCGCAATCGCCTTGAGCGCATCGCCGCTGTTGCTGGCAGTGGCCTCGATGATTTCGTGATCCATGCCGCCGAGTTCGGCCGACCATTCTTGGTAGATTTGTTTCGCGCGTTGTTTGACGGCGAAATCGTCGTCGCCGCAAATGAGCGCGAGTGAACTGGATTTTGCAGCCGCCATGTCAGTCAATCTCGCCGCCGGATTCGTTCATTTTTTCCAGCACGGAACTCATGTCTTCGACCGTTTCAAACAAGGCGGCAGAAACGTAGATGGCTTTTTTTTGCGCGGCGGCGAGTGCGAGACAATCACTTGGGCGCGCGTCGAGTTCCACGATTTTCCGTTCCGTGTGCAGTTCATTCTGCTGCTGCAAAATCAGGCGCGCGAAGTAGGTGGAATTTTTCAGGTCGGTGATGATGACGCGTTCGACGCTGATGCCGAAGCCGAGAAAAACGCGGTTGATGAGATCGTGTGTGAGCGGGCGTTCCTTCGGCACCTCGCGCAAAAAATCGCCGATGACTTTGCCCATCAACGGCTCGACCTGGATGACAAAAACTTTCCGGTCATTGCCGACGAACAGCGCGCAACTATTGTTGGCCGGCAGAATCCCGCGAATGTCCACTTTCACCACGTCTTTGTTCATGTTGAAAAGTTACGCTGAATTGATCGAAAAACAAGTCCACGCACATCACCAATGGCCGTTTTTGTTTTCCGGTAATTTCGCGTCGGCTGGATAAATCAGATAAACTGTGTTATGCGAAGTCTGCCATGCACGCGCGACATCCGCGCGTTTGTAAATATGCCGCACACTGTCTTTCTGCAGGTTCGTCGCCGGGTCGTTGGCAATCACGTCGCCGTCTTTCGTGAAACCGATGCAGACGATCAAATGGCCGCTGCCAGTATCTTTGCGGCCAGCGCGAAGCAAATCCCAGCGCGCCGAAATCACGACGGGAATTCCCGCAACAATCCAATCTTCTAATTCCGAAATATCATCGAATCGCGTGACGTAACTTCTCATGCCGGGAAAACTTCCAACGAACGCCGTATTAAACGGCCAGTTGCCCGTGCCGTCAAAACCAGCGTCATAAACTTTCGCCGCGACTTCCGGCACAGCCAGATTCAATTCCCGGCGATGTAAAATTTCCGCCCAATTCGCGAGCACCATCGAAACCGCCGTCGGACTGCACCATCCTTTTTCCTGCGGATAACTTAACTGCGAG
>JAMFSG010000156.1 GCA_026225155.1 Verrucomicrobiota bacterium | reverse complement strand
CGCGGTTGGCCACACCGTAGTTGAACTTGTCGATCGACTGGGTTTCATGCAGACCGGTCAAGCGCAGGTGATTGTCCGGACCGTACACGGCGATGTGTTCGTTCTTGTACTTGTCGAAGGCCGCCATCAGCGCTTCGAAATATTCCTTGCCGCCTACTTCTCGCATATATTTGGTCGAGAAATTGGTATGGAATCCGGAACCGTTCCAATCGCCCAGAACCGGTTTGCAATGCAACTGAACGTCCACTTCATAGTGTTCACAGAGACGCGCCAGGAGAAAACGGGCTACCCATACTTGATCCGCGGCCGTCTTCGAGCCTTTGCCGAAGATCTGGAATTCCCATTGGCCTTTCGCCACTTCGGCGTTGATGCCTTCGTGGTTGATGCCAGCGTCGAGGCAGAGGTCGAGATGCTTCTCGACAATTTCACGCGCGATGCAGCCGACGGCGTCATAGCCGACGCCGGTGTAATAAAGTCCCTGCGGATACGGATAGCCGCCGCCTTTCGGAAAGCCCAATGGCACGCCGTCCTTAAAAAGAAAATATTCCTGCTCAAAACCGAACCATGCGCCTGGGTCGTCCAAAATCGTCGCGCGGCCGTTGCTCGGATGCGGCGTCTTGCCGTCCGGCATCATGACTTCGCACATGACAAGGACGCCGTTTTTGCGGGTCGTGTCGGGATATACGGCCACCGGCTTGAGCATACAATCCGAAGTGCGGCCTTCGGCCTGGCGGGTCGAGCTGCCGTCAAAACCCCACATCGGAAGTTCTTCCAGCTTCGGGAAGCTTTTGAATTCTTTGATCTGAGTTTTGCCGCGGAGGTTGGCGACCGGTTCATAACCGTCGAGCCAGATATATTCCAATTTATATTTTGCCATGTGAGTGCGTGATGTTTGTTTGACTGATCTTCGTCCAATCAAGCCGCCTCAAAGCGGCGCGTTGGAACTGTGTGGAAATTTTTTAGCAGGGCGGATGCCACACGGCAAGCAGTTTGCGGAAAAATCCGTTTTACCGCCGCCAGCAATGATTTTCTTGCTGTCACAATTTATTCACCTGCCCGCGCAGACGGGAAAACGCGTGTCGAAATTTTACCACGCTGCGCGAATCAAAACCGCACAGGACGCCGAGTAAAAAATTCTGATGCAGGTCAATGTGGTTAAAGCTTGGTGGGGCGAGCGTCCTCGCGAGCCGCTTGGTCTGACGACGTTCAGCTCGCGAGGACGCTCGCCCCACCAAATTAACCCACTACTAAAATTCTTTGCGACTTTGCGCCTCGGTGACTTTGCGCTAAATTCCATCCGCATGTTGAAAGTCAAAGACACCCTCCGCGCCACCGTCAATCTGAGTTTTGACGGACGGGTGTTCAAGGCTTACCACGGGCCAGACGCGCAGAAACGGTTTGAAAACGAAGTGCGCGTCCTAAAATTTCTGGAAACTCGCGGCTGCAGCTTCGTTCCCCGTTTGCTCGAAGCCGATGAAAAAAACCTGCGCATCGTCACGACCAATTGCGGCAGCCGCGTCGAACGCCTTGATGCCGTGCGCCAGCAGGAAATTTTCGCCGAGCTGGAAAAATTCGGCGTCCACCACGATGACGCCGACATCCGCAACGTGACTTACCGCCAAAGTGATGGACGTTTTTGCGTGATTGATTTTGAATTCGCCACGATTCTCGGGTAATTATTCGTCCGCTAAAACCGACGAACCCATTTCGATGAACCGCGAAATCCATCAAAAAAAACGCGTCTCCAAACCGAAAAAGAAATCCGCGCCGCCGGCATTGAAATGGTTCGGCTGGACCGACATCGGCAAAGTGCGCAAGAACAACGAGGATTCTTTTCTCGGCCTGCGTTTTGATGCACGTGAAGTCCAGCGGCTCGGCAAATTTGGCGAAGCTTCGATCGAGACGATGGATTTTACTTTCGCCGTGGCCGATGGCATGGGCGGCGCGCAAGCCGGAGAATTTGCCAGCCGGATTGCCAGCGAAAAAATCACCACGCTGCTGCCGCGCGCATTTCAACATTCCGCCACCGGTTTGCAAACGGGTTTTGCCGACGTGCTGACGGAATTATTTTCCCAAATCCATCGCGCGCTGGTTTATCTCGGCGAAAGCTATGACGAATGTCATGGCATGGAAACGACGATGAGCCTGTGCTGGTTCACGCCGGGTTGGATGTTCTTCGGCCACATCGGCGATAGCCGGATTTATCATCTGCCCGCCAAGCCTAAAACCGTCCGCCAGCTCACGCAGGACGACACGCATGTCGCCTGGCTTTTGCGTTCCGGACAAATCAGCCAGCACGAAGCACGCACGCATCCGCGTCGCAATGTGTTGCAAAAAGCGCTCGGCGGCGGCAATCAATTCGTGGATCCGCAAGTCGGCGCGGTCGCGTGCGAATGCGGAGATATTTTCCTAATCTGCTCCGACGGCTTGACGGAAGGACTTTACGATCATCAACTGATTGAACTCCTGCGCGAGCCGGTGACTACAAAAGTTGATTTTAATCCTGCCAAACAACTCGTGGACGCCGCTGTAAAAAATTACGGACGCGACAATACGACGGCGATGGTGATCCAAGTGGTTTAATGATAATCAAAAGTGGGTGAGGCGAGACTACGGCGAGCCGTAAATATATTTTCTGATGAAGCAAGGCCAATGATTGAGGCTAAACTAGTTTTGGTGATTTGGATTTGAACTTGCCTCAATCACTTCACGGCTCGACGAAGTCTCGCCCCACCATTTCCTGCTTAAATTATTTCAATAAAAAAAACTGCGCCGGTTGTGACTTTCGTCAGCAACCGGCGCAGCGCGCAATTTAATTTTCTACCGCTCAGCCGTGGTAGCCGACTTCGCCGTGTTCGGATTCGTCCAAACCAGCTTCTTCGACTTCTTCGCTGACGCGGAGGCCGACGAGCACTTTCGTGATGTAAGCGATGACAACCGTGCCGACGACGCTTAACACGATGGTGATGCCGACGACCTTGACTTGTTCCCAAACCAGCGGTTGGAACCAACTGTCGGTGACGTAAGCTTTGAGGTTCGTCGCGAGGTTGGCGTTGACCGCGTTACGGGCGAGCATACCGGTCATGATCGCGCCGACGGTTCCGCCGATGGCGTGAACGCCGAAGGTGTCCAACGCGTCGTCATAACCGAACCAGCCTTTGACTTTGTAGCACATGAACCAGCAGATCGTGCCGGCCGCGATACCGATCCAGATCGAACCTTG
>JAMFSG010000155.1 GCA_026225155.1 Verrucomicrobiota bacterium | reverse complement strand
TGGTGATGGTCAGCGGCGGCGTGAAGCTGATGATGTTGCCGTGTTCGCCTTCGGGTAGAAAAATGTAGCCGCGATGCAATAGCGTTTTGATTGTGTTAATTGCAATTTCCGTCGCCGGTTTTCCATCGGGCAAAATTAATTCTAGCGCCGCCATCAAGCCGAGGCCGCGGGCGGAGTTTTTAATTTTTAATTTTGAATTTTTAATTTTGTTGAGTTCAGCCAATAAAAATTTTCCCAATTCGGCGGCGCGTTCGGGCAAATTCAGTTTTTCAATTTCCGAAATTTGCGCGAGCGCCATCGCGCAGCCGACGGGATGGCCGAGAAATGTGCTGGTGTGGATCGCTTCGCCGGTCGAGGCCGGCCACGCGGCGTCCATCAGATCCGCGCGCCCAATGCACGCGGACAGCGGAAAACCGCCGGTAAGCGCTTTGCCGAGGCAGACCAAATCAGGAATCGTTTGCGAATGTTCGCACGCGAACCATTTTCCGGTGCGACCGAAGCCGGTGTAAATTTCATCGAGAATCAGCAACGCGCCGTGTTCATCGCAAAGTTTTCGGAGCAGCGGCAAAAATTCCTTCGGCGGAATGTTCGTGCCACCGCGCGCTTGAATCGGCTCGACCAAAATTGCGCCGATGCGTTCGCGGCGGAAAAAATGACGCACTTGAAATTCAACGGTCGCGAGGTCGCTCGCCTTTTTTGGAAATGGCACGAAATGGCCGAACTCGCGCAGTTGCGATTGAAACGGGCTTCGGAAAAAATTCCGGTGCGTCGCATTGAGCGCGCCGTAGCCGAGTCCGTGATACGCGCCTTCAAACGCGATGACGCCGCGTTTTTGCGTCGCAAGAATCGCCGTTTTGAGCGCGGATTCGACGGCTTCAAAACCGGAATTGGAAAAGATAACTTTTCCAGTTTTGAATTTTGAATTTTGAATTTTTAGTTCGGAAAAATTCGCCCAGCGTTCAAAAGTGATTTCACTTAATTTTTGCGCGAGTTGTGCTTTCAGCGCGTGCGGCTGCACGTCGCCCATCGCGTGCAGCAGTTTTCCCATCTGCTTTTGCCCGGCTTTGACGATGTTTGGATTTGCATGACCGGCGGCGGCGACGCCAAACGCAGCGGTCAGGTCCAAATATTTTTTGCCTTCAACATCCCAAACGTGAACGCCTTTCGCGCGCTCCCAAACGATCGGCCACGAACCGTCTGGCTCCATGAACGTGACGTTGCGCGATTCATAATCGCCAATTGCTTGTAAGATTTTTTTGGTTGCGGTCACAGATTTACGATTTTCGATATGCGATTTACGCACCGTCGGCCTGCCAATCGTAAATCGGCAATCGCAAATCGTAAATTTCTAAACGCCACGTTGTTCTGGCGGCCAGATGATTTTGTGGAGTTGCGCTTGAAAACGGACGGGCAGGGCGTCGGCGACAATTTTTTCGACAAGTTCGACGCGCGAAATCGGCGTAAGTCCGGCGGGAACTTTTTTGAGAACTTTGCTTTGCTGCGCGGGCGCGAGCGGATGCACCCACGAAAAAAGCAGCGGACAAATTTTTTCCAGATCATGTTTCGCGATTTGTTCTTTCGCCCATTCGTAATCTTCGACGGTGCTGATGACGAATTTGATTTCGTCGGTGGCTTTCAGATGCGAAATGTTGGAAAAAAGATTTCGTTCCACTTCGCCGCTGGCGGGGCATTTCAAATCCATGATGCGACGGACGCGCGGATCAATTTTGGAAATGTCATGCGCGCCGCTGGTCTCGATCAAAACGGTGAAGCCGTCGTCGCAGAGCGATTTCATCAGCGGGATGGAATTTTTTTGCAGCAACGGTTCGCCGCCGGTCAATTCAACCAAAGGCAGTTTTGAGTTTTGAGTTTTGAGTTTTGAGTTAAAATAGGGAATGGCCAGTTCGCGGACTTTTTCCAAAATTTCTGTCAGCGATTTTTTTTTGCCTTCCGTGAAAGCATAAGCGGTATCGCAATACGAGCAGCGCAAATCGCACGCGGTCAGGCGGATGAAAACGCACGGCAGCCCGGCGAAGGTGCTTTCACCTTGCAGACTCAGATAGATTTCGTTAACGACGAGCGTGTCGGACATCGCCCACAGTTTAGCGGCTGGGAATTTTTTTGCCACAGATGAAACACGGATTGAACGCGGATGAAAAACCGGTTTAACTCGCGGCATGAAATCGCTCGCAATCTTCTGGTTCGCATGGATTCTTTTTTCCGGCGGCAACTGGATTTTCGCCGCCGAAACCAATTCGTTTCCCGTCACGATTCAAGTTCACGCGGACAAACCGGTTGGCGAGCTGACGCCGATCTGGCGATTTTTTGGCGCGGACGAACCGAATTACGCCTACATGAAAGACGGCGAAAAATTATTGGCCGAACTTGGCCAGCTTGGTGGCGCGCAGGTTTATTTTCGCGCGCATCATTTACTGACGAGCGGCGACGGCGCGTATTCGCTCAAATTCGGTTCGACGAGCGCTTACAAGGAAGATGCGAATGGCAATCCGATTTACGATTGGACGATCAACGACAAGATTTTCGACACCTATCTTGCGCGCGGCATCAAGCCTTATGTGCAGATCGGTTTCATGCCGGAAGCGTTGACGACGCATTCGGAAAATTATCCGCGCCATCCGCCCGTGAACGAACGCGCGCCGGTCGAAGGCGGCCAATCATATCCACCGAAAGATTACGCGAAATGGGGCGAGCTTTCGTATCAGTGGACGAAACATTGCGTGGAAAAATATGGCCGCGCCGAAGTTGAACAATGGTATTGGGAAGTTTGGAACGAACCGAACATCGGTTATTGGCATGGCTCGCACGAAGATTATTTCAAACTTTACGATTACGCGGTGGATGGTGTTCGTCGCGCGTTGCCGACGGCGCGAGTTGGCGGACCGGAAACGGCGGGTGGCGCGGGTGGAAATTTTTTGCGCGAATTTTTGCAACACTGCGCGCATGGAACAAATTTTGTCAGCGGCCAAATCGGTTCGCCGCTGGATTTTATTTCTTTTCACGCAAAAGGTTCGCCGGTTTTCACGAACGACCATGTGCGCATGGGCATGGCGAATCAGTTTCGCGACATGAATGGCGCGTTCGCCGTCATCGCGTCGTTTCCCGAATACAAACGCACGCCCATCGTCATCGGCGAGTCTGATCCCGAAGGCTGCGCCGCGTGCCGCGAACCGCGCGATGCATATCGCAACGGCACGATGTATTCGAGCTACACAGCGGCGAGTTTTCCGCGTGAATTTGAACTCGCGGAAAAACACGGCGTGAATCTGGAAGGCGCGCTGACGTGGGCGTTTGAATTTGAAGACCAGCCGCCGTTCGCCGGTTTCCGGCAGCTCGCGGGCGACGGCATTGACCTGCCGGTGCTGAATGTTTTTCGGATGTTCGGAAAAATGAGCGGCGAACGCGTCGCCGTGGAAAGCAGCGCCGGACTTGACGCGCAAACAATTCTCAAATCCGGCGTGCGCGGTAATCCCGATGTCTCCGCGCTCGCAAGCCTCGACAAAAATAAACTGGCCGTGCTGGTCTGGCATTATCACGATGACGATGTTTCCGGCCCGGACGCGGATGTGAATTTGGCGCTGGATAATTTACCATTCGCAAACGACAAAGTGAAAGTGACGCAATATCGCATTGATGCCGACCACAGTAATTCTTACGAAACATGGTTGAAAATGGGTTCGCCATTCCCGCTTTCGGATCAACAATATTCTGAATTGGAAAAAGCCGGCCAACTGGCCGAATTTGAGCCGCCAAAAAAAATGCGCGTCAAAGATGGAAAACTGGATCTGCAATTCAGTTTGCCGCGGCAGGCAGTTTCACTATTTGTCATCAAATGGGATTGATGCAATGATTCAGGCGGGCTTAAATGGTTTCACCGAAATGCGCGCATGAAAAACAGAAGCACAAAATGGCTGGCCGGGAAAATCGCGTTGCTGATGATTTTCATTTTCGTCTCCGATTTGAATGCGTTCGCGGCCACGTTGGACACTATCGGCGTGACGCTGTTGCGCGCGGTGACGACGAATGTGGACGGCGGCGGCATTACCGTCGCGCAACCGGAGGCGTCGTTGGATTCTCCGGGCGCATTCACAATCTGGGAAGTAAATCCGGCGAGCGTCGACCGGCCGGCTTCCATTTTTACTTATGCCTCGTCGAACGGCACGGCTTCGGTTTTTCCGAACAGTCTTGGTTCGGATTCATCGCATGCGGATGGCGTCGGCGGTCAGCTTTATGGAATTCCAAACGGCATCGCGACCAACGTTACGCATGTGGACAGTCTCGAGGCGAATTTTTTTATCACCGATTATGTCGGTGACGACAGCTATCCCGCCATCGGCGATCCGATTGTGAACCAAAGTTATACATTTGGACCGTTATCCGTCAGTGACCAGCAACAAATTGATTCGCAATACGATAATTATTCTGTCGAGAACCAGACGCTTTTCATTTCCGCCGCGGATAATTATGGAACCAATTATTCGAACAGCACCAACGTTTGCGCGCCGGGAACCGCTTACAATTGCATCAGTGTCGGCGCTTACGACGTCACTTTTCAAAATGCCATCGGCCCGACGAGCGACAATGGCCGCTGCAAACCGGACATCACTGCGCCCGGCGATTATACCAGCGACACAACGCCGGAAATTTCCGGCGCGGCGGCGCTATTGATGCAGGCGGCGTTACGCGGCGATGGCGGTGCCGATACAAATTCTGCGGACGATCCGCGGACGATCAAAGCATTGCTGCTGAACGGCGCGGTGAAAACCGCCGATTGGACGAATTCAACTTCCGCGCCGCTGGATTTTCGTTACGGCGCGGGCGTGCTGAATGTTTTCAATTCTTACGAACAGCTTGTCGGCGACAAAAATAATTTCACTGCGTCTACGACCGTCACGACCGGCGGCGCGCATCCGCCCAACAGCGCCACGACGAGCGCCATCGGTGTTTTGAACGGCTGGGATTTCAATACGAACACGAGTGGTAACAGTTTTATTTCCCCGTTCGATTCGGTGAACCATTATTATTTCAACGTCACCAACAATTTGGGCAACACGCAATTCACCGCCACGCTGGTTTGGGAACGGCATTTCAATGCCAATTACGCCATCACGCCCGAGCCGATCAACAACCTGAATCTTTTTTTATACAACGCCGCGAACAGCAATCTCGTCAATTGCAGCACGAGCCTCGTGGATAACGTCGAGCATATTTATATGACGAATCTTCCCGCCGGCCGCTACGATCTGCAAGTGTGGAAAGCCGGTGGCCTCAACATCGTCAGCGCGGCTGAGCCTTATGCGCTTGCGTGGGAATTTGCACCGCTGCCGACGTTGACGATTACCAATTCGGGAACCAATGTCGCGCTGACTTGGTCGGTTTATCCGGCGGGATTTTTGGTCGAGTCGGAAACGAATCTATTGTCCAGCGCGTGGAGCACGAACAATCTTGCGGCTCCGATTTTCACCAACGGCCTGAATAATCTTCCGCTGAACGCGACGAATGCGGCGCGATTTTTCCGCCTGCGCGCACCGAATTTTTAGGAAGTGTCTTGATTTGACTGGTAGGGACATCGCGCTGCGATGTCCCCGTCGCCGAGCGCAGCGCCAGGCGACGGAAGCGGGCATGGTTGCGCGAACGTCTTGCCCGTTCGTTGCGTCGCAACCCGCCGTTCCTGCCAATTTTTAGCGCGGTTTGCGCAAATTCATTTCTTGCGTCATCGTGTGCGCGGAGAAAATTTTATGAGTAATAATCTAAAAGGAAAAATCGCCCTGGTCACTGGCGCGTCACGCGGCATCGGACGTGCAATCGCAGAACGATTGGCCAGAGGCGGCGCGGCGGTCGCCATCAATTATTCAAACAGCGCGAGCGAAGCGGAAAAAGTCGTCGCCGCCATCAAAGCTGCGGGTGGCGATGCGTTCGCGATCCAGGCCGACGTCGGGCGCGTTTCGGAGATCGTCCGCTTGTTCGACGAGACGATCAAACATTTCGGCAAGCTGGATATTTTGGTGAACAACGCTGGCATCATGTTCACCAAACCGGTCGCCGAAACGACGGAAGCCGACTTCGACCGTATCTTCGACATCAACGTCAAAGGCACTTTTTTCGCGTGCCAGCAGGCGGCGACGCGATTGGCCGCTGGCGGACGCATCATCAATTTTTCCAGTTCCACCACCGCGCGCTTCATGCCGACTTACGGCGCGTATGTCGCGACCAAAGGCGCGGTCGAGCAACTCACGCGCTCGCTCGCGAAGGAAGTCGGCCCGCGCGGCATCACCGTGAACGCCATTTCGCCCGGTCCGACGGAAACGGAATTATTTTTGACCGGCAAGACGCCGGAGCAGATTGATTTCTTTGGCAAACAATCTTCCTTTGGCCGGCTCGGCAAACCGGCGGAGATCGCCGAAGTCGTGGCGTTTCTGGCCAGCGACGAATGCAGTTGGATCAGCGGTCAAAACATCCGCGCGAATGGCGGATTAGCTTAAAGTGCAGTCTTAGGCAATGGATCTTGGAATAACTTCTTCAACACAATTTGCGAAATTAAATGCCCATTATATTTTGATACGTTGCCGGATAATTCGGGCACCTCGTGAGCCGAAAATAAATAAATTTGTGCATCACGAGTAATAAATCGTCCCTCAACTTTAGATAGCTGAACAATCGCAAGAATATCATAAAGTGTTTTCGCGTCCGGTTTGTCTATTGTTTCAATTGTAGTAGTGCGAATTTGAATAGCGCGAAAAACTCTGCC
>JAMFSG010000154.1 GCA_026225155.1 Verrucomicrobiota bacterium | reverse complement strand
GCCCGCGCGTTTGGCGGCGAAGCGTCCGAGGATTCCTGCCTTGCCGCTGTGCGTGTGGACGATGTCGGGTTTTTGCGCGTGCAGGATTTTTTCCAATTTGCGCAGCGCGATAAAATCTTTCAGCGGATGAACCGGACGGACAAGTTCGGGAATGATGGCCAGTTGAGAGTTGAATGTTGAGAGTTGAGAGTCGGCAAGGATTTTTCGCGCTTCATTTTCAAGCGAGCCTTCGGGGCCGATCGTCGGGCCGGAGATCAAATTGACTTGGACGCCGGGTTTTTGGCGCAAACCTGAAATGGTCGCGACGGTATTTTCCTGCGCGCCGCCGATGACGAGCCGCGTGATGATGTGGGTGACCCGCATTTTCAAATCGTTGAATGGTTAAATAGTTGAATCGTCAAACCGGTTCAACCGTTTAACGCTTCACCGTTTCAACGAATTCAACCGTTCAATGACGTTGGTGGCCTCGGCGGTGTTGGTCGGCGCGTTGACGAGATAGATTTGGTAATTGCGGATGGCTTCGTTGGTTTCGTGCTGCTGCCACGCGATTTCGCCGAGGCCGAAAGCGATTTGAAATGAATTGGTGTAAGCGGATTGCAATTCCGTGTAATCGGCGCGCGCAGAATCCAATTTTTTGGCGTCAAGATACGCGAGCGCACGGTTGAAACGCGCGGTCGGGTCGTTCGTTTGGATTTCCAAAACACGCGTGAGCGAAGTGATGGCGCGGTTGTAATTGCCAAGCTGCAATTCGGCGTAACCCTTGGCGAAAATCCATTTAGGATCGTCGGGCGTGTTCGCAAGCTTGCGTTCAATGATCGGCAGGGCGTTGGTGTAAAGGCCGTGCATCATGCAGGCTTGCACGCTGGCGGTAAGCAAGGTGTCGTCGTCCGGATGGCGGGAAATTTCTTTTTCAAGCAGAGTGATGCCGTCGGTGTTTTCATTTTTCTGGAAATAAGCGGCGGCGGCGAGAACGTGCAAACCGGTTGAATTATCTTTCGTCAAAGAAAATTTGGCTGGTTCCGTGAGCGGATCGTGCAAGGCTTCCAACGCGGGATCGGGCAGGCGGTTGAAGATATAAATCTGCGCGAGTTGCAGGCGGGCTTCCAAATTGTAGCGCGCAAGCTGGCGGACACGGTTGAACGGCACGGCGGCCTGGCGAAAAAATCCGTTTTGGTTGGCGAGAATATAGCCATCTTCAAAAGTGAAACTGATTTCGTCGAACGGGCCGTTGGCGGCGATGACTTCCGACCAACTGCGTGATTTGCCAAACTGGTCGGGATTGACGCGATTAGGGTCAACGTCCAGCGCGGATCCGGCGCGAAGTTTGCGGTTGAATTCCAGATTGATGCCCGCAACGACATTGTCGGGGTTCAGATTTTGTGCGGCGATGAAATTGGTCGCGGCTTGATCAAGTTCGCCCGCGCGCTGAAGCTGGACGCCCCAGAAATTAAGCCCGCGCGAATAAAACAGGCCGGCGAAAATTGCATTTTGATTCGGTTCCGGCACGATATGGAGCCGCTGCAGCAAACGGTCGGCAACATTGATTTGCCGGTTGGGATCGGGCGGCGTCAACGCTTTTTCAATGGCCGGCGAAACGGATTCCGCTACTTCCGACCAGAATTTTTCATTTTCAACGGTGAGATTTTTGTCCAACGGCGGCGGCAGCAAATTATCCGTCGGCAGCAATTTCATCGTGTAACTCAAGCCATGCGGTTCCAGGTAAAAAGATTCAAAGTAATAGCCGAAACTGGGATTGAGGTAGCAGATGTTGTTGGATTTCGCGAGCAGGTTCAACATTCCCAGAATGCCCAGCGGATTGATGCCGCCCATGTCCTTGTCCTTGACGATCTGCGGCCATTGATCGGGAAAATGTTGGTGCAGGAAACGATGATACGGCGCCCAATTCAGCGATTGCGTGTCCACCACCGGGTAATTTTTCGCGCGGCCTTCGCGGGCCAATTCCGCTTGGATCAAAAACGCGCGGATCGGCCGACCCAATTGGCCGGGACCAGCACCGTCGGCATCGCATAATATGATCGCACCGTTGGGCGGCAGATTTTGCGTGGTGAATTGCGCGTATTTCCGCAACGAATCGTCATTGACCGAACGGATGATCGGCGCGTTTTTGTAGATCAATAATCCGATGGCGATCGCCGCCGCAATGAAAGTTCCGCCGACAATCACCGGGCACAGCCACATCAAACTTTGCGGCAGCGCGGGATCCGGGCGGTTATTGTTCCGGCGCGACCGTTGAGGCTTTTTACCAAAAACCAGCAGGAAAAAACCGCAGTAATAACCGATGCTCAAAGCCGCGAGATAATAAAGCGTGAGCGCGGGCATGCCATAAAATGGCAACGGAAAAGCCAGGCTCAACTGTTTCGGGCTGAACGGCGGATCAAACATCACCCACACGCAGACGGTGAAAAAAACCGCATGGACGAAATAGAACATGTAATTCACCAGCGTCGTGCTGGCGTGGCTGCTGTCGCCGAAGTTTGCGCTCCAGCGGATGGACATCACCAGCACCGGCAGCAACGTCGCCAGCGAGATCAAGGCCAGATCGCGCCAGACATTGCTGTCCACGATGCTGTGCAGCACCGATCCGTCCGCGCTCAAGGCCGGATGCAACACGTCCCACAAACTCACATGAAAATGGCCCGTCAGTTTGGTGAGCAACGGCAAAAATAAAAAGAACAGCATGCCCGCCAGGCCGCAAAAAAACATGCGCGTCAAAAATTGCAGGTTGAAAAATTCCAGTTTGCGCAGCCAGATGATCGCCGCGATGAACACCGGAAAAAATCCGACGAACGCCCAGTTCTCCGCAATGCCCGCGCCAAAAGCTACGGCCATCGCGAACAGCCGCCACGGCGCTTCGTCCAGACGATATTCCAGCAACTGCCAGAGGATCGCGGCGAACAGCAGCAGTTCAAAACTTTCGCCCGTGAAACTCGTCGCACTTTCCCAGAACGTCAGTTGCAAACCGCCGAGAACGACGGCGATGATCGGCGGAAAAAATGCGATCCAGCCGGTGAGAAAAGAAAAATCACTGCGTTCGCGCTGGCGTTCCGTGTCCGTGCGGTCGTGCGGCAAAATGGCGATAGAACGCGCCAACATCGCCAGCACCAGCGATGCGCAAATGGCGGAAAAGAAATTGAGCGCGAACGGAATTTTTCCCGCGGGCAAAAGATGGAACGGCAGCAGCGCGAGAAATTGCAGCGGATTGACCACCTGCGGCTGCCAGATCCAGCCGGAAACCGCCGCGACCTGGCCGAGGTTCGCCAGCGTCACCCACGGGTTCAGCGTGGTCAAATAAATCACCAGCATCACGCCGCCGAGCAACCACGGCAGATGGCGCAAGGCAAAACTTTTTAACGGG
>JAMFSG010000153.1 GCA_026225155.1 Verrucomicrobiota bacterium | reverse complement strand
CCTGAATTGAAACTTGGGGAACGTTTGTATAGCCACAGCCGTTGTCTATGATGACGGCTGACACGACGAAGCCATTATATAGAGTAGCCGTGGCAGTTGCGTGATGCGGTGTGCATGCTTCAATTTCTACTACTCCAGCAAGCGGAAGTTCGTTGCCGCCGGGAGTTGTAACATCTGAATCGTCATTCCACTGCCCAGCATAAGCACCTTGATTCAGGCCATATACATATGTGTAAGTATCACCGCTTGGCTCTCCGGAACGCCAGTTTCTGTAAGTTGAAGTTTCTCCTGAAGCCCACACAAAATCCGCTGCATGTTGTGACCCGCCGCCATCATCAGAGACTGGATCGTAAAGACCAATCCACAGGCTGTAATTAGTTCCCCACCGACTCAGAAGCCAATTGTTTTCTGCCAAACTTCTTATTGTTGCCAAATGTCCACCCATTCCTGTTGCTGCATTTTCCGCATCTGTCCAGTCGCTATTGCTAAGCAAATAATAAGTGTGGCCGTTGGCGGGGTTGATGGCTGTATCGAGAATTGTTGGTGTGGCTAAGGCATTAGAAGTAATTAGCGTGAAAATAGTGGAAGTTGCAGCAAAAAGGAATTTGGACTTTTTGACCAGAAAGAAATTTTTCATGCTTATCCTAGGCAACAAAGTTTAATTTTGCACCTGATTTCAAGGTTTGTTCTAAGTCCAATCCACCAAAAAAACTATTATTGCATTCTTAATGGTTCCAGCAAAATGTCAATAGTAAAACATTTTTCAGTCGATAGGATATGGCTAATGGGGGCCTTAAATTTCTTCTGATCGGTGTGGCTCACATTTGAGACATTCACAAACAGTGAGTTCAGATATTCTCTATTTTCTTAATTCTTGTTTTACCTGCAAGTCCGCGATGATTTTTTTGTCATGGCCGCGCCGTTTGTAAGTCCAGATTCCCCACGCATTGCCCAGCGCGCTTGCCGGACAGGCGACCAAATGCCAGAGCCAGCGCAGATCACCATCGCGGAAAATCCCACGCAACGTGTGCCACGCGGGACCAAAAAAAGTGACGCAATAAACCGCCGCCAGCCATAATGGAACCGGCGGTTTTTCTTTCATCCAATTCACCGGCATTTCCTGTTGCACGCGCAGAAAATGCACGACGGCGCGACGGCGTTTCTGCACGAATTTCCAAAGCGTCTGGATGTAATAATGATGCACGCCGCGCCCGCGCAGTCGCAGCCATTCGCGTTTCCCGTTTTTCATCAGGAACAGCGCGACGTGGGTGTCTTGGAATTTTTCATCCGCCTGCACGGATTGCAGATCCGCGCGGCGAAAAACAAATCCATTCGCTCCGAGCGGATACGAAAAAGTTCCGTCCGGCAAAATCCAGCGTTCAATCTCGCCGTCGCGCGCAACCAGCTTTGGATTCGCGCTCATCAACCACGCCATCGGATCGCTGATGTGCAGCAACTGCGTGACGTAGGCGCAGAATGAAGTCATCTTCGGCGACGCCAAATAATAACTTTCCACGCCGAGCGCCTTTGGATTTTGCGCGAGCGCATTCACGGCCAACGGCAAATAATCGGAGTGCGTGATTTCGTTGTCCGAATCTACAAAGACAATATAGTCGCCCGTCGCATGACGTAACGCGAGCCGTTTGCCTTCCTCCATGTTTTTGCCGTTGTCGTCGAGGATGACCGCGCCAAATTTTTTTCCGATTTCGCGCGTGCGATCTTTGGAATGCGCGTCGGCCAAAATGATTTCAATTTTTTCGCGCGGATAATCCTGCCGCGCAATGGATGCGAGACAGTTTTCCAAAATCGCCTCGACGTTCAGTGTCGGGATGATGAAGCTGATCGTCGGGAAATTTTTAACGATGGCCGGCATGGAAGATCAGGCGGTTTTCGCCGCAGTTCCCAACGGTTTTTTGGCTTGGAGCATCAGGTAATGGCCGCGATTTTTTATCATGCCTTCCAATACGCGGCTCAGTCCATCAGGCAAAGGCAGGATGCTGATGGAACGTGATTCCACTTCAGAAAATCCAACCAGTTGAAAAAGTTCTTTCGCTTGTCGCACTGTCAAAATACGGACGTGCCCGGACACGCCGGAAAAGGCCGGATGATCCAACGGCAACGGTTCGGACAAGGTTTCATTGTAGTGCAGTCCAAGTGGATTGCCGAGATAGTGTCCGCAGGTTTGCATCAGCGAAAAGGGAGTGTAGCCCAATGTAAGCGCAAACCAGTTCAATAGGCTGCATAAGTTTTCAGTGGCGATGACCGCCGTGCCGCCGGGCTTCAAGACGCGAAACGCCTCCGCCGCAAACAGACGGCAATTATGCACATGTTCGATGACTTGGTTGCTGAAGACCACGTCAAATTTATTATCCTCGTAAGGCCAGCGCCCATTCAGATCGTAGTTCATTACTTTGATGCCGCGCGCTTCTGCTGCCGTCTTCAAATCCGGCGCGCCTTCGACACCGTGAAAATCGCGTGGCACCTGCTTGAAATAGTGGAATAGCACATTTCCATCACCGCAGCCTACATCCAAAATGCTATCGGGTTTCAAGGCTGCCGCCGTTTTACCGGCCCAGTCATTGCAACGTCCAATCCCCAAGTGTCGCGCTTTGGCCACTGAATTCTGCATTTTTTTTAGGAAATATTTTATACTCATGCCGAATATGTTTAATCTCTGATTTACACATAACAAGGCTGGCCAGACATGGCAAATTAAATGGCTCATACTTGGAGGATTGCTTGATTTGTTTTTTTACATTAAAATATGCGCGAGGCTGGCGTAAAACCTCAAAAACTGCCTTTCCAATGAGAGAAGAATGCATCGGGAGGAAACCAGAACGCCCTGCTTGGTGGTTGGATTTTATGTTTAAATCTAAAAAAGAATTGAACTCGGTGATGGCCTGTGAATAATCCACTATGGCTCGCAGAAAAACATGAACTGAATACAATCAGAAATGATGAATCTAAAGATCAGTCGCGCCTTCTGGCCGCTGATTTATAAATGAAAAATTTCCTTTACCAGATTAGTTGGCGTATTTACCGGGCGGTCCATTCTAACGGGCTGTTGGCGGACTTGGTTTATTCGGCTGCTTATTATTATCAACAATTTATTCGGCGTGGCGCTTATCGTCGGGCGGAAAAAAATGTTGTCACCGTCGAAGAGCTATGGAAAGTTCGTGAATTTAAGAGCGGCGGTGGATTGCAGACTGGGGTAACCAATATTTGCAATGCGAAATGTTCTTTCTGCGCGTATCCTAAAGTCGTGGCGAATAAAACGTTGCAGACTGGGGTCATGACGTTTGAAATTTTCAAAAAAGCAGTGGATGAATGGGCGGCGATCGGCGGCCAGTGGCTTGATTTGACACCGGTTGTGGGAGATCCCCTCGTTGATCCGGGACTGTTGAAAAAAGTAGATTATGCGGTAAATCAGGCGCGGATAAAATCAGTCGCGTTGACGACGAATGCGATTTTATTAAATCGAAACGACATTTACAAAAAACTTATCGACCTAGGAATCAATAACATATTCATCAGCACCCAGGGCGCGAGCCAGGAAGCCTATGAAAAAGTTTATGGCGTGAAGCATTACCCGGAGGTCATTTCAGGCATTCGTAATTTATTGGAATATAATTTCAAAAAAGGAGAGTCGGCCAGCATTGTGATCCGTTTTCGCAATTCAGAAAAGCCCAGCCAGATTGTGCGATCCAAAGATTTCATCGAACAGATAAAACCTTTTTTATCCGCCAAGGTTCGCATTAATTTTACCGTGGATTTTGATAATTGGGGCGGCACGATAATAGAGGAAGACATGAGCGGTTTCATGAAGTTACGCAAATTACCCCCGGCGCTGGCGCTTCCATGTCAATCGCTCTTCAGCTTCGTTGTCCGCCATGACGGTCATGTCCGGCTATGTGGTTGTCGTCTGGTGCGCAACGACATGGACGATCTAGTTGTGGGTGATATACATGATAAATCACTCCAGGAGATTTCCAAAAGTTCTGAAACGTGGGATATCATCAAAGGTTTTTATTTTGGAAAACGCCCTGAAACTTGCCGTGCCTGCACTTTTTACCGCCCCGTCAATCGCCTTTGGTTGAACGACCGAGCCAGACATAATTCAATGCAGGTTGTTACAAAAACAAATCCATTGCCCGGGTTGGTTTGATTTTCGTTAAAATTGCATTTGAATTATCCGATCAGCATTATTCGAATTGCTGACAAACCAAAACTCCACCGATATAGTTGTTTGCTCTAAATGAAGAATGTTTTCATCACCGGTGCCGCGGGTTTTATCGGCAGCAACTTGGTTGACCGGTTGCTCGCCGACGGAAAAGTTGTTGTCGGTTGGGATAATTTTTCCACCGGCCAGCGAAAATTTCTCGAAGGCGCGCAGAAAAATTCCAACTTCAAACTCATCGAAGGCGATAATCTGGATTTGCCGGCGTTGACAAAAGCGATGACCGGCTGCGATACGGTTTTTCATCTCGCGGCAAATGCCGATGTGCGTTTTGGCCTCGAACATCCGTCCAAAGATTTGCAGCAAAATACGACGGCCACGTTCAATGTGCTCGAAGCCATGCGCGCAAACGGCATCAAGCGCATCGCGTTTTCCTCGACCGGCAGCGTTTATGGCGAAGCGGAAAAAATTCCCACGCCGGAAGACGCGCCGTTTCCGATCCAGACTTCGCTTTACGCCGCATCCAAAGTTTCCGGCGAAGGCATGATTTCATCCTACTGCGAAGGTTTCAAATTCGAGGGCTACATTTTTCGCTTCGTCTCGATTCTCGGCGAGCGTTACACGCACGGCCACGTTTTTGATTTTTACAAACAATTGCTCGAACATCCCGACCGCCTGAAAGTTCTTGGCGACGGCACGCAGCGCAAAAGTTATCTCTACGTTCAAGATTGCGTCAGCGCGATGCTGCACGTCATCAATCTCGGCACGGCAAAAAAAGCGAAGCACGGCGTGGAAATCTACAATCTCGGCACGGATGAATATGTGCAGGTCAACAATTCCATCGGTTACATTTGCGGCGCGCTGGGTTTGAAGCCGAAATTGGAATACACCGGCGGCGCACGCGGCTGGGTCGGCGACAACCCGTTCATTTTTCTCGACACCAAAAAAATCCAAAGCACCGGCTGGAAAACATCGCTGACGATCGAACAAGGGATCAAACGCACATTGGAGTGGCTGCAACAAAACCAGTGGGTCTACGAAACCAGAAAATGAGAATCGTTTTGACCGGCAGCAGCAGCGGCATCGGCCAATTTCTCGCGGACACTCTCGCGGGCAGAGGCCATGAAGTCTGCCGTATTGCCCGTTCACCGCAGACCGGCTTCAGTTTTCAATGTGATGTTTCTGATTGGAATGCGGTCCAAAACTGCGCTGAAAAAATTGCCGTAAAATGGCCGAGTGCCGACGCGCTGATTTGTTGCGCCGGAATCCAAGAACCGATCGGGCCGGCGATGGAGACTGATCCGCTCGCCTGGCGCAAAAATCTGGCGGTGAATCTGGATGGAACATTTTTTGCAATTCGCGCCCTTTATCCGTTGCTGACAAAAACTTCGTCGCGCGCAAAAATGATTTGTTTTTCCGGCGGCGGCTCGACCGGTCCGCGTCCGAATTTTGCGGCTTACGGAGTCGCTAAAACCGGCGTCGTCCGGCTTGTCGAAATGCTGGCCGCCGAATGGCAGGGCAATCCGCCGGACATCAATGCCGTCGCGCCCGGCGCCATTTTCACGAAGATGACCGAAGAAGTTTTGGCGCGCGGCGAAAAATTGGCGGGTCTCAAAGAATTCGAGTCGGCCGCCAAAATGCCGCAGGACAATTCGGAAAAATTGCAGAAAGTTCTCGGCCTTGTGGAATTTTTGTTATCCGAAAAAAGCGATGGCATTTCCGGAAAACTTATCAGCGCGCCGTGGGATCCGTGGCAGAATTTTCTAACGTTGCGCGATGAATTGGTGAAATCCGACATTTATACCTTGCGCCGCATCGTGCCGGAAGATCGCGGCAAAAAATGGAATTGATATGAATTTGCGCGTTGCAATTATCGGCTGCGGCCTCATCGGACAAAAACGGTTGAACTTGCTTCCGCCTGGCAGCGTGACGGTCGCGTGCGATACGCAAATCGAACGCGCTAAAAAAATCGCCGCGCAAAGTCCTGGCTGCATCGCGACGGAATCTTTCGAGCAAGCCGTCAGTTCGCCGAACGTGGACGTCGTGATGATCGCCACAATCAATTCTGCGCTCGCGCCAATTGCGCTCGCTGCGATAAAAAATGGCAAACATGTTTTGGTTGAAAAACCGGCGGCGATAAGCGTGAAAGAATTGGACGAACTTGAAATCGCCGCGAAAAAATCCGACGCGCTCATCCGTGTCGGCTACAATCACCGTTTTCATCCGGCGGCATTGAAGGCGCAGGAAATTTTTCGCAGCGGCGCGCTCGGCGAAATGATGTTTGTGCGTGGACGTTACGGCCACGGCGGGCGCATCGGTTATGACAAGGAATGGCGCGCGGATCCAAAAATTTCCGGCGGCGGCGAATTGATTGACCAGGGCGTCCACCTGATTGATCTCGCGGGAATTTTCTTGGGCGATTTCACGACGGTTGAAGGTCACGCGACGACGTATTTCTGGAAAATGCCGGTGGATGACAATGCGTTTTTGAACTTGCGCAATGCCGCCGGTCAGACCGCGTGGCTGCACGTCAGTTGCAGCGAATGGAAAAATCTTTTCAGCCTCGAAATTTACGGGCGCGATGCGAAATTGCATTGGGAAGGACTTGGCGGCAGTTACGGCCTGGAAAAATTGACTTATTACAAAATGCTGCCGCAGATGGGTCCGCCCGAAACGACGGTCTGGGAATTTCCGCGCGGCGACGAATCGTGGAAAATCGAGATGGCGGAATTTTTTGACGATATAAAACTAAAACGGACGCCTGTTCCCGGATTGAAAGAAGCGAAAGCGGCTTTGGCAGTTGTTGAGAAAATCTACGGGCAAAGCGGAAAGCGGAAAGCGGAAAGCGGAAATTAATCCGCGTCGTCAAACCGCATATGAAAACGGAACTGGAAGAACGGACGCGAAAATTTGCCGCGCAAGTGGTGAAAACGGTTGCAGTTTTTCCAAAATCTTCCGAAGGCCAGATCATCGGCAAACAGTTGTTGCGATCGGGAACGTCCATCGGCGCAAATTATCGCGAAGCCAACCGCGCTGAATCCAAAAATGATTTTGCCCACAAAGTCGGCGTGGCGGAAAAAGAGGCCGCTGAAACGATTTACTGGCTAGAAATTTGCCGGGATACTAAACTAGGTTCCGAAAAATCGGTTTCAAGTTTGCTGATGAAGCCAGCCAGTTGCTGGCGATTTTGATAACCATTGGCCGCAAAGTGAAAAATAAATCATGAAATCTTCAACCCATTTTCGCGGGGAAAGTTTCCGCTTTCCGCTTTCCGCTTTCCGCTTTTCTTTATGATTATCGCTCGTTCACCTTTACGCATCAGCCTCGGCGGCGGCGGCACGGATTTGCCGTCGTATTATGAAAAACACGGCGGCTTTCTTATCGCGGCGGCGATTGACCGTTATGTCTATATCACGTTGCACGAAAATTTCACGCCCGACCTGATCGTGAAATATTCACGGCTGGAACGCGTGGAAAATGCCCTGAAAGTGGAACATCCGATCATCCGCGAAGCTTTTGCACTTTTGGAAATGGATGGACGCGGATTGGAACTCACTTCGATGGCGGACATCCCTTCCGGCACTGGGTTGGGATCATCCGGCAGTTTTACAACTGCGCTGCTAAAGGCGTTGCACGCGCAAAAAAAAGATTTGATTCACCCGGACGAACTCGCGGCGCAGGCGTGCGAAATCGAATTGGGCCGTTTGAAAGAACCCATTGGCAAACAAGATCAATACATTGCGGCCTTCGGCGGCTTGACGTGTTTTAATTTTTTGCCGGATGGAAAAGTCGAGGCATGGCCGCTGAAAGTTTCCGACGAAACGCGCGATAATCTGGAAGACAATCTGCTGTTGTTTTTCACCGGCTATTCGCGCAGCGCGTCGGCGATCTTGAAGGAGCAGGACGTGAAATCGAAATCGGACGACAAGTCCATGATCGAGAATCTGCACTTCGTCAAAGACCTCGGCTGGCAAAGCAAAGTCGCGCTGGAAACGGGAAATCTGCACGAATTTGCGCGGCTGATGGACGTGCATTGGCAGCGCAAAAAACAGCGCAGCGGCGGCATGAGCAATCCGAAGATCAACGAATGGTATGACCTCGCGCTGGCCAACGGCGCGCTCGGCGGAAAATTGATCGGCGCGGGCGGCGGCGGCTTCTTGATGTTTTACGCCGAGGACAAGGCCAAGCTGCGCCACGCGATGCGGCAAAGCGGATTGAAAGAAGTGCGCTTCCGTTTTGATTTCGAGGGAACGAAGTTGGTTATTTCGTGAAATGTTTTTGACGAACGCGAAAGTGAATGAATTCGCAACCTGTAGAATATGAAGTCTTGCCATCTGGCAAAACGATAATCCGTGATTTTGATGAAAACGGAGCCCTGCATCGCGAACAACATTCTTACAGCGGACTTGAAATTGGAATAAGTTACATATTTCAGAATGGTGTAAAACTTGAAGAAACTTATTTTTCAAAAAAACGTCTGGTAAGTCGAAAAAGTTATGAGAAAGCACGCGCCAATTATCTTGATATGCCCGCACCAGATACCGCGATTG
>JAMFSG010000152.1 GCA_026225155.1 Verrucomicrobiota bacterium | reverse complement strand
TCGCCCGCGGCGACCGGCTCGTCATCACGTTTTTTCCCGAAGTAGAATCTTATCCTGCGCGTTATGACGACGAGGACGAAACCAATTTAACCGATTCAGCTTCGCAAAAATCGAAATCCGAAAAGATGACGCCAAGAAAATCATTGAAGAAAAAATTTGGCAAGAATGAAGAAAATTCAGGCGTTGACTTGACCGACCGTTGGGGTTTTGAAACGGGTTTCCAAAAACTCACGCCCGACGACGAGATTTACGATGCCGTGCACGTCGCGAGAAAAACTGATTTGCCGTTGCCGCAAACTCTCGACTGGCACAGCGGCCTGATTTTCACAAATCTCGACAAAGCTTGGCGCGTGATTTATACGCGCGGTAAAAATGCGGTCGTGATCGAAAGAACCTTTGATCAAGGCTCGATCGTCCTCGCCACGGATTCCTATTTCGTCAGCAACGAAGCGATGGAAAAAGACCGGCACGCCGATTTGCTCGCGTGGCTCGTCGGCGCGAACAGCACCGTGGTTTTTGACGAATCGCATTTTGGCATTGTGGAAACTTCCGGCGTCGCGACCTTGATGCGCGAATATCGTTTGCATGGTTTGGCGGCGGGATTGCTTTTGCTCGCGGGACTTTTCATCTGGAAAAATTCGACCAGCCTCGTGCCGCCGCAAGCGGATGAAACGCGATCGGATTTTGTCGCCGGCAAAGATGTGGCCTCGGGTTTTGTGAATCTTCTCCGCCGCAGCATCGCGCCGCGCGATTTGCTCGCGACGTGTTTTGCCGAATGGAAAAAATCCGGCGCGCAAAAAAAATCGTCCCCGCGTTTTCAGCAGGCCGAAGCCATTTTCCAATCGGAAAATTCGTTGCCGAATAAAAATCGCAACCCGGTTGAAACTTACAAAAAAATTTCCGAAATTTTCAGTTCCAGATTCCAAGTTCCAGATTCCAAGTTGACCGGACGAGAACAGGATGGCGCATGAAAATTACCCGATTCGAAGAAATCGAAGTTTGGAAAAAAGCCCGTGAATTGACGCGGCTGATTTATCAAGCGTCGGCGGATGGAACCTTCAGCAAAGATTTTGGACTGCGCGACCAAATCCGGCGCGCGGCAGTTTCCGTGATGTCAAACATCGCCGAAGGTTTTGAACGTGATGGCAACAAGGAATTTATCCAATTTCTCTCGATCGCGAAAGGTTCCAGCGGCGAAGTGCGGGCACAATTGTATGTTGCGTTGGACACCGGTTTGATTTCGATCGAACAGTTCAAAAAACTTCACGCCTTGTCTGAAGAAATTTCACGGATGATTGGCGGCTTCATCCGATATTTACGACAATCTGAATTTCGCGGAAGAAAAATGAAAAACAACAATTTGGAATCTGGAACTTAAAACTTGGAACTGATTTATGAACACTGAACGGCTCAAAGAAGTTCTCGCGCAGGCGCGGCACGAAACCGGCAAAGTCATCATCGGCCAGCACGATGTCATTGATAAGGCGCTCATCGCGATCTTCACCGGCCAGCACGCACTGATCGAAGGCGTGCCCGGCGTCGCGAAAACGCTGCTCGTGCGCACGCTCGCACAAGTGCTCGGCACGGATTTCGCGCGCATCCAATTCACGCCCGACCTCATGCCCGCCGACATCACCGGCACAAATGTTTTCAACCTGGCGCGCAATGAATTTTCGCTTATCAAAGGCCCGGTGTTCACGTCGTTTTTGCTCGCGGATGAAATCAACCGCGCGCCGGCTAAAACGCAATCTGCTTTGCTCCAAGCGATGCAGGAACGCGTTGTGACGATTGATCGCGACACGCATATGCTGCCGCCGAACTTCACCGTTTTCGCAACGCAAAATCCGATCGAATACGAAGGCACTTATCCGTTGCCCGAGGCGCAGAAAGATCGCTTCATGCTGAAAATCACGATGAGCGCGCCCGATCGTGCCGAAGAGCTTTCGCTCGCGCAACGCACGATGACACAGGACGCGCCGGAAAAATTGCTTTCGCAAAATGTCGTGCAACCCGTCATCAAAGCCGAAGATTTGTCCGCGTTGCGCGAAGGCTTGGCGGCGATTGTCGTGCGCGATGAACTCGTCGCGTATCTCGTGGACATCGTGCGCGCGACGCGCACGCACGAAAGCATCCTGGTCGGCGCCGGCCCGCGCGCGACGCAATCGCTCATCATGGCCGCGCGCGCGAACGCCGCGATTTCCGGCCGCGATTTTGTGACGCCAGACGACATCAAAGCACTCGCGCAACCGGTGCTGGAACATCGCCTGATTTTGCGCCCGGAATTTGAAATCGAAGGCCTGACCGTCGCCGAAGTCATCCAGCAAATTCTGCAACAGATCGCCGTGCCGCGATGATCGTTCCGCGTTCCAGATTATTGTTTTGGGTGGCGGCAATCATTTTGCCGTTCGCGCTAATTGCCGCCGTCGCGCCCGCGACGTTGGCTGTTTCATTGCTGTTCATCGGCGGACTTTTTTTAGTCGCCATCGTGGATGCGTTTGGCGTGCAAAAAAATCTTACTGGCATCAGTGTCGAACTGCCGCCGGTCGTGCGTCTGTCGAAAGATCGGGAAACGAAATTGGAGCTCCGCATCCGCAACCAGCGGCAGCAGAAAAAACTTCTGCGGCTGGGAATCGCATTGCCGCGCGAAATCAAAACGGAAAACGAAGAGATGGACACGATTTTGCCAGCGCAAAGCGAATGGTCGCGGCTGACGTGGCCGTGCACGCCGATCAAGCGCGGCAATTTTCGGTTGAGTTCGGTTTTTATCGAGACGAGTTCGCCGCTGGGATTTTGGTCCGCGCGCAAAAAAATTTCCGTCAATTCCGAACTGCGCGTTTATCCGAATTTGCTCGGTGAACGAAAAAATCTTGCGGCGTTATTTTTGAATCGCGGCGCGTTTGGCCTGCATTCGCAACGTCAAGTCGGCAAGGGCCGCGATTTTGAAAAACTGCGCGAATACGTTCCTGGCGACGGCTACGACGAAATCCATTGGAAGGCGACGGCGCGGCGCGGCAAACCGATCACCAAAGTTTTTCAGATCGAACGGACGCAGGAAGTTTACGTCATCGTGGACGCGTCGCGTTTGAGCGCGCGGGCGCCGGAACAAAAAAATCAATCCCGAACTGCGGATATTAAGCCAGCGACTTCGGTTTTAGAACGTTTCGTCACCGCCGCATTGGTGCTCGGGCTGGCAGCAGAACAGCAGGGTGATTTTTTTGGGCTGGTGACGTTCACGAACAAGGTGGAAAAATTTGTGCGCGCGAAAAACGGGCAGGCGCACTACAACGCCTGCCGCGATGCGCTTTACACATTGGAACCGAAAATCGTCACGCCGGATTTCGACGAGCTGGCCACGTTTTTGCGGCTGCGGTTGCGTCGCCGCTCGCTGCTGGTTTTTTTGACGGCGTTGGACGATCCGGCGCTGGCGGAAAATTTTGTGCGCAACATTGAATTGCTCCGCCGCCAGCATCTCGTGCTGGTCAACATGATCCAGCCGCCCGGCGTGAAGCCGATTTTCACCGATCCGGCAGTAAATTCCGTGGATGATCTGTATCAACAGCTCGGCGGCCATTTGCAGTGGCAAAATCTGCGTGAGTTGCAAAAAGTTTTGCAACGGCTCGGCGTGCAATTTTCGCTGCTCGGCAATGAGCGTTTGAGCGCAGAACTGGTTTCGCAATATCTGAACGTCAAACAAAGACAGATTTTGTGAAGCACCAAGCACCAGCATCCAAGCACCAGAGAAATTCCAAATACCAAGCTTCATTTTTGCGTGGTTGGGGCTTGGAGTTTCTCTGGATGTTGGAGCTTGGAATTTTTTTTAAGCCATGATTGTTGACCTGCAAAAATTCATCGCGAACGGTCGTCCGTCCTGGACCGAACTGGAAAAATTACTCGACCGCATCGAGGCCGAACCGGACTGGCGCATGACGCTCGCACAAACGCAATTATTTCACCAACTTTACCAGCGCACCGCCGCCGACCTCGCAAAAATCACGACGTTTTCTTCCGAGCCGGAAACGCGGCGTTACTTGGAAAATCTCGTCGCGCGCGCGTATGGCGAATTCCATGAGACGCGCGAAAAGCAGCGGCAGTTTTTTCCGTTGCAATGGTTTTTTCAGATTTGGCCGCAAACGTTTCGGCGGCATATCCGCGCATTTTATTTGTCGCTCGCGGTCACCATCGCCGGTTGTGCGTTCGGCGGATTGGCGATCGCATTCGATCCCGATTCCAAGCCAGTGCTGATGCCGTTTTCGCACCTGATGCAAGATCCGGCCAAGCGCGTGGCCGAGGAAGAAAACGCGACCGACGACCGTTTGAACGGACGCAAAACCAGTTTCTCGGCGGAGCTGATGACGCATAACACGAAGATTTCCATCTTCACGCTCGCGCTGGGAATGACGTGGGGTGTCGGCACGATCATTATGCTGTTTTACAACGGGGTAATTTTTGGCGCGGTCGTAGTGGATTACATCCACGCGGGCGAAACGAAATTTTTGTTCGGCTGGCTGATGCCGCATGGTGTCATCGAAATTCCGGCGATCCTGATCGCGGGACAGGCGGGATTTATTTTGGCGCGCGCGCTGATCGGACATGGCCGGCGCGTGTCGTTCAAAACGCGTTTGCGCGAAGTTTCCGGCGACATCGTGACGCTGATTTTTGGCGTCGGCCTGATGCTGATCTGGGCGGGATTCATCGAGGCGTTCCTTTCGCAATATCACGAACCAGTCATCCCTTACGATGCGAAAATCGCGTTCGGTTGCGTGGAATTGGTTTTGTTGTATCTGTTCCTTTCACGGTCGGGAAAAAAATCGGCAGGCAAAAATCCCGGCGCATGAAAACCAGCACACTTTCCATCCGCACGCCCGAAGGCATCGTGTTTTCGCAACCGCTCGCCGGGCCGGTGACGCGTTTTTTTGCGTGGTTCGTTGACCAGTTTTGCATCCAGGTCGCGATGATGTTGTTCGGTTCCGTGTTTGGTTTTTTGGGATTGTTGAGCCTGAACCTGGCCACCGCGCTTTATGTCATCGGCTATTTTGTCGTGAGCATCGGCTACGGGATTTTTTTAGAATGGACGTGGCGCGGCCAGACTGTCGGCAAAAAACTTTTCCGCCTGCGCGTCGTGGATGTCGAAGGCATGCGCTTGCAGTTCAACCAAATCGTAGTGCGCAACCTGCTGCGCTTCGTGGATTCGCTGCCGGCGCTTTATTTTGTCGGCGGCGTGACGTGCTGGCTGAATGCAAAATGCCAGCGGCTCGGCGATATCGCGGCGAACACGATTGTCATCCGCGCGCCAAAAATTTCCGAGCCGGATTTGGATCAATTGTTCGCGGGCAAATTCAATTCGCTCCGGCAATTTCCGCACCTGGCCGCGCGCCTGCGGCAACAAGTTTCAGCAGCAGAAGCGGACGTGGCGTTGCAAGCGTTGTTGCGCCGCGAAGAATTTGATCCGGTCGCACGCGTGGAATTATTTGGCGAACTGGCGACTCATTTTCGGGCGAAAGTGGAATTTCCACCCGAGGCGACCGACGGCATGGCGGATGAACAATTGTTGCGCAATGTCGTGGACGTGATTTACCGCTCGCGTTCGGAAGAGCGTTCCGCCGTAGCGCTTCAATGAAGTTTCCGCACTTGCACGTTGCGATAGCGGACAACGCTATCGGAGCTGTCACTGAACGCACCCAATCCGAGCAGATAGTTATTGTTTGAAAGATAAATTTTTCTTGGCGGTGTGACATTTTGAAAAATTTGAACACCATTGACGGAAGCAGTCACCTGACCGTCTTTGAGGATGAAATCAAACGTGTTCGTGACATCATTCAACGTGACGGGCTGCGTGATTTGCTCGCGCGTCCAGCCGATGGCAACGCAGGCGAGATCACCTTCTTCATCGTGCCGCTTGAGCCGAAAACCATACCATTCGAAGCCATCGAAATCCGGCATCCCCATCACCAGACCGCCTTGAAAATTTTTATTGGTGGAACGCACGTTTTCAAACTGCCCGCGCACTTCAAAATTTTCGCCAACGTGAATTTTTGAGAACAACAAATGGCCTTTGGCGCCGGATTCCACTTCGAGCGAGCCGTCTGATTGCCTATGCGCATGGCCAATGCTGAAAACCCAATTCGGGTCGTTGTCATCCTTCGGC
>JAMFSG010000151.1 GCA_026225155.1 Verrucomicrobiota bacterium | reverse complement strand
GTTCTTCCTTGCGCTTGGCCATGCCGTTGTCGCGCAAATAATCAAAACCGAATTCCGCATTAGTGCCGTAAGTGATGTCGCACGCGTATTGCTCGCGGCGCAAGCGCGGATCCTGATTATTCAAAATGCAACCGACGGTCAGGCCGAGAAATTTATAGACCGCACCCATCCATTCGCTGTCGCGCGACGCGAGATAGTCGTTCACCGTCACGACGTGAACGCCGCGACCGGAAAGTGCATTGAGATAAACCGGCAAAGTGCCGACAAGCGTTTTGCCTTCGCCGGTGGCCATTTCGGAAATGTGGCCGGTGTGCAACGCATAACCGCCGATGAGTTGCACGTCGAACGGAACCATTTCCCAGCGCAACGGATGGCCGCGCACGATGACGTCGGAGCCGCACATACGGCGGCAGGCGTTTTTCACGACCGCGAACGCTTCGGGCAAAATCTCGTTCAACTTCGCGGCGAGTTCCGCGTCGTCAGTGATCTGTGAAAGCTCGGCCTTCCATGCCACCGTTTTGGCGCGCAATTGCTCGTCGGACAGCGTTTGCAATCCGGCTTCGATCTCATTGATCCGCGCAACCATCGGTCGGATTTTCTTCACATCCCGTTCGTTTTTCGACGGGAAAATCGCTCTTAAAAAATTCACAGCAGTCTTTCGGTAACTTTGTTAAAAAATGAACATAGACGATACGCGACGAAAGCCGCAGCGTCAAAATCAAACGGAGTGGTGGGGCGAGCGTCCTCGCGAGCCGGACATCGCCTGAAACTTTGATTGCCTCGGCTCGCGGGGACGCTCGCCCCACCGCGCCTTGAATCAAAAACGGTTTCAAGACTTCGACGGTTTAAGGCCGGCAAAATCTAGGCCAACGAGGCACACGTCGTCGTCGAATTCGCCGTTGAAAGAAAAATTGCGAATGGATTGGATCAGTTCGTCGAAAAGAATTCCCGGCGGCTGGTTCAGCAGGTTTTTTACGTCGAGCATCAGCCGTTGCTGCGAATAGAGTTCTTCGTTTTGTCCCTGCACTTCGTAAAGGCCGTCGGTGAATAACATCAGAAAATCACCGGGCGCAAGCGTGGCCGTGCTGGTTTCGTAAGGCGGCTGCTCAAAAAGTCCCAGCGCCGGCTGGCCTTTGCCGCAGGCGTTGGCGAGCGGTTCAACTTGGTTTTGCGAGCGGCGAAGGATGAGCGGCTTGGGATGGCCGGCGTTGGCAAAACGGATCGCGCCAGTGCGGCTGTCGGCGACGAGATAAAACGCCGTGGTCAACATCGGCGTGCCGGTGTTTTTCAGGATGCTGTAAAGATCGAAGTTCAGCTTACGCAAAAATTCGCCCGGCTCGCGCGCGAGCGGTTTTAATTCCTCGACCAACGCACGGATCATTGCGGTCACAAGCGCGGCGCGGACGCCGTGGCCAGTCACGTCGCAGATAAAAACGCCGACTTCCGTGGGCGAAATCGCGGAGACCGCGAAAAAATCGCCGCTGACGGATTCCGACGGATGATAGCGATGAACGAATTGAAACGCGCTTTGTTCCGGCGCGCTGTTCGGCGGAAAAACCGGATATTGCTGCGGCAACATCGCCGACTGGATTTCTCCGGCCATGCGTAGATTTTCTTCCATCTGCATATTCTTCGTGCGCAATTCCTCGCGGCTGCGGCCGAGTTCGGCGGTCGTGCGGCGGATCTGTTCTTCGGCGCGTTTTTTTTCCGTGATGTCCCAGAAAATTCCCTGCAGGCCGATGATTTTTCCGTCGAGATCGTAAAGCGGCGTTTTGACCACCTGCACTGTGGTTTTTTCCTGGCCAAACGGATGATGCTGTTCGGTGATTTCGCGGGTCTCGCCGGTTTCCATGACGATTTGATCGTCGCGCTGATATTGCTCGGCGAGTTCTTTCGGAAAAAAATCAAAGTCCGTCTTGCCGAGAATTTCCTCCGGCTTGCAACGGTAATGATCGCAATACTGCTTGTTCACGAACGTGAAACGCCCTTGCAAATCCTTGCGAAAAACATTCTGCGGCATCGTTTCGACGAGCGAATGGTAAAGCGATTCCGAACTGCGCAACGCTTCTTCAATCTGCCGCTGGCGCGTGATGTCCTCGACCGTGCCTTCGTAATAAAGCACATTTCCCTTCGCATCGCGGACGGCGCGGCAATTTTCCGCTATCCAAATCACGCTGCCATCCTTGCGAAAAATTTTCGACTCAAAACCGCTCAACGTGTCGTGCTCCTGCATGAGCCGCACAAATTCTTCACGGCGGCCAGGCTCAACGTAAAGCCGGCTGGCGATGTCCTTGATGTTCGCCATCAATTCCACCGGCGAGCTGTAACCATAAATCCGTGCGAGCGCGACATTCGCCAGCAGATAATGTCCGTCCACCGTCGTGCGGAAAATGCCTTCGACGAGATGATCAAAAATCCCGTAGTAATTTTCCTTTTCCGTCATCAACGCGATGCGTTCTTCCTGTCGCGCGACGGCGCAATAAATCGCGTGATGCAACGTCTGCGGCGTCAGTTCGCCGCGGCCGAGATATTCCTGCGCGCCGCTATAAATCGTCTCCGCGAGAAAATTTTCGTCGTTGTCCGGCCCGATCACTAGCACCGGTAATCGCGCGGCTTTTGTCGTCAACAGCGTAATCTGAAACAGCGCGGCGGCATTTGCCTGTGGGACTTCAAATAAAACGGCGTGAAATGGATTCGCTGCGATCTGCGCCAATCCCGCATCCACCGTCAGCGCAATGACCACGCTGGCCGGTTTCAATATTTCCTCGACGCGGCGCGACAGCGCTTCATCGCTGTTGATCAGCAAAATTTTCGGCGACCCATTGTGTGATTCTTGTTCCATGCCGTTTTTTCCGTGAACCGTCGGTCAAAAATACAGTGTTCACCCGTTCCTGCAAGCGTGTTACGTGCCAGCTTTTCGCTTTCAACTTTCCAACCGCGCACCGCTCGCGTATCTTCTTTTCTGAAATCATGCCCAGTGTTTTCATCAAAACTTACGGTTGCCAGATGAATGAGCGCGACAGCGAGGCCGTCGCCGCCCAGCTCGTCGCCAAAGGCTATTCGCTTGCCAAGACAGAAAGTGCTGCCGATGTCATTTTATTGAACACTTGCAGCGTGCGCGATCTCGCCGAACAAAAGGCGATGAACAAGATGAAGAATCTTGTCGGCACGGCGAAAAAAGATCGGCCGAATCAAATTCTTGGCTACATGGGTTGCATGGCGCAAAGTCGCGGCAAGGAACTCATCGAAAAATTGCCGGACGTGGATCTCGTCATCGGCACGCAAAAATTTCATCGCACCGCCGATTACCTCGACGAAATCCTTTCCGGCAAACGCGAAAAAATCGTGGACGTGGCCGCCGAAGAAAAAAGCGAGGCGACCATCCGCGAACATTTATTGAACGGCAGCGCGAAAACTTCCGTTAGCGCGTTCGTCAGCATCATGCAAGGCTGCAATCAATATTGCACTTTTTGCATCGTGCCTTACACGCGCGGCGAAGAGCGCAGCCGCACGATTCCTGACATTGTTAACGAGTGCCGCGAACTCGTCGCGCGCGGTGTGCGCGAAATCACTTTGCTCGGCCAGATCGTGACCAGCTTCGGCAAACGCGATCTGCCCGCGCTCGATGGCAAATCCGCTTTCGTGCAACTGCTCGACGCCGTTCACGAAATCGAAGGTTTAGAACGCATCCGTTTTACCTCGCCGCATCCGAAAGGTTATGGCGATGATCTCGCCGAAGCTTACGCCCGTTTGCCGAAATTGTGTGAGAGCGCGCACATTCCGTTGCAAAGCGGCAGTGATCGCTTATTGAAATTGATGCACCGCGGCTACACGCGCGAACGGTTCCTCACCATCATCAAAAAACTGCGCGCGGCGAAACCCGGCATCGGCATCACAACGGACATCATCGTCGGCTTTCCCGGCGAGACCGAAGAAGATTTTGAACAGACGCTGTCGCTCTGCCGCGAAGTGGAATTCGACAACGCCTACATTTTCAAATATTCGCCGCGCCGCGATACGCCCGCCGCCGACATGCCCGACCAAGTGCCGCAGGAAATTCGCGAAGAACGTAATCATCGCCTGCTCGATCTCATCAACGAAATCGCCGCGCGCAAATATGACGATTTCATTGGTCGCCAAGTGCAAATTCTCGTCGAAGGTCCGAGCAAAAAAAATGCCGCGCGTTACACCGGCCGCACCCGCTGCAACCGCATCGTCCTTTTCGACGGCAGCTCGCGCCATCAAGGGCAGCTCATGGATGTGAAGATTGAACGCACGGGATCATTTACGCTTTACGGCGATCCCGCAGTGGTGAATTTGTAAAAGCTGGTTCTGACTTTTTTTCACCGAACGATTTCGGGCGTGAGAAAATTTCCGAGCAGAGCGGCCAGCTTTTCGGGCGCGTAAACTTGAAGGAAATGTCCGGTTTTAGAAATTCGCTCCACGCGAAGCTGCGGCATGAGGATGGCCGCTTGGGGCGCATCAAAACGGGCGACTGCTGAACCCACAAATAAAACCGGCGCCGTGATCCGGGAAAGAATTTGTTCCGGCTGCAATCCGGGCGCCTGCTCCAGCATAAAACGCAACACGGCGTCCGGCGCGGAACACATCGTTTGCAGGATCGCTTCGCAACGGGCATCGCGTTCGTTCGGCAAAAAAAATGTTTCCCGCAAAAGTGCCGCCAGCCGACCCCGAAAATTCGGTTCATCCAGCCAGCCACGAACCATCTGCAGCCCAACTTGCGTTTTTTCTAACGCGGGCAAACTGCCATCCAGATTCACAATCGCGCGTGGTTGGAGTCGACCGGAAGCCGCTGCGATAAGCGACAAAACACCGCCCATGCTGTGACCGAGCAACACCGGTCGGTCCAGATTATGTTGCCCAATAAAGTCCACAATCGCTTCGGTGTAATGCTCAAAACTGGGTAAAAAATCATTCAGCGGCGTCTGTCCGTGGCCCGGTAAATCCAAACGGTAAATACGAAAATCTTTTGCCAACCATCGACTCAACTCGAGGAATTGATCGCCCGCGCACGCCCAACCATGAATACAAATCAATGGAATTTCGCCCGCTCCGGAAACTTCAAAGTGCCATTCGGTCTTCATTTTCACTCACGTTATTTTAAGGCGATGCGTTGTCCAGATTGAATTCCCGCCCGCGGCGATGACCGAAATATTTTTTTGACCAGATTCCATTTCTTCGTGTCTATTCCCGTGTATTCGTGGTTTAATTTCAAACAATGAAACTGTCGCTTTTGACTATTTTACTCGGCCTCGGCATGGGATTGCCGCAGGTTTATGGCCTCGCTAATCCGCAAAAATTCACCGCCTCCGTGCGCCGTTTTCCGCGCAACTTCGCCATCGGCGTGATTTTAATGCTGCTCGGCACTGCGTGGTTCGTTTGGAACGTCAATGTGGAACCCATCGCGGATTTCGCGACGTTCAAACCTTACATGCTGGTCGGTTTCTCCGCCATCGGCATCGCCTCGTGCATTTTCGTCCGCGATTTTCTCGCGGTGCGCGGGCTGGCGGTTTTGTTTTTGCTGCTGGGAAAATTGATCGTGGATACCGGACGTCCGCACTTGGGTGATTCTCCGTTCGTGCTCGTCATTCAAGCGTGGGCTTATTTACTCATCCTGGCCGGAATCTGGTTCACCGTGGCGCCATGGCGGTTGCGTGACTTTTTGAATTTTGCCACGGCGAATGAAAACCGCGTCCGCATCGGTAGCGCGGTGCGATTGGCTTTCGCCGCGTTCGTGCTCGTGCTCGGACTCACCACGTTTCGCGCGATGTAATTTATGTCACTCGCGGATCTTCGGCGGGAATATAATTTCAGCGGTCTGCGGCGCGCAGACCTGGAGGCAAATCCCATCGCGCAATTTCAAAAATGGTTCGCCCAAGCAGAAACTGCGCTGGCCAAAAATCAATTGGACGTGAACGCCTTCACGCTGGCGACGGCGGATAAAAACGGGTTCCCTTCCGCGCGCATCGTTTTGCTGAAAGGCTTGGACGAACGCGGCTTCATTTTCTTCACGAATTACGACAGTCGCAAAGGCCGCGAACTCACGGAAAATCCCCAAGCCGCGTTGAATTTTTTCTGGCCGGAATTGGAACGCCAAGTCGGCGTCGCCGGAACCGTGGAAAAAGCCGCCCGCGCGGAATCGGAAAAATATTTTCAATCACGCCCGCGCGGCAGTCAGCTGGCGGCCTGGGCTTCGAGCCAAAGTGCCGCGGTTCCCGACCGCGCCGTGCTGGAAGCAAAATGGCACGAACTGGAAACCCAGTTTCCGAATGAAATCCCCACGCCGGAAAATTGGGGCGGTTTTATTTTGCGCCCACAACGGATTGAATTCTGGCAGGGCCGCCCGAGTCGTTTGCACGATCGTTTTTGTTACACGCGGCCAGCGGATGGCGCGTGGAAGATTGAACGGTTATCGCCGTAGAATCGGGGCGCGACCAAGTTTGCCCCGCCACATTTATAAACAAAAACGGCGGCTGGAAATAAATCCAGCCGCCGTTTGTTTTTTATAAATTAGAATTTATAACTGACACCGCTGACGAGTTTAGCGTCATTGCGCTTGAAGCCGGCCGCAGGTTGCGTGTTGTAATTATCAACCAAATAGACCTGGAGGCTCACATCTTTGTAGAGAGCCGATTCGATACCGATCTCAAAATTCACGATAAAATCACTCGGTTTATCAATTTGCGGCAGGATTTCAACGCTCTGCCAAATGCGGGCGGCACCATTGTTGAATTTATGCTCGAAGCGTTCAGCGAGGCGTATGGTTGCGTAAGTATTATCCACATCACCGACGCGTTCGGCGACCACACCAGGACCAACTTCAGCCGCGAGGGTGGTGTTCGTTTGTTTGATAAGGTAATAGCCCACACCAGCGGTGAGCGTGAAACGATATTTCACTTCGGCGATGCCGTCATGCAAACCGTCACCGCGGAGATATGAATACCATTTATCAGAGAACAAATGGTTCCACTGACCAAAACCGTGATAGTTATCGTTGTTCTCAACATCATTAGCCGAACCGTAAGCGGCATCAGCACCAAGGCTGTATTCGTTGTCCGGCGTTTTTTTGTCCGTCAAGAATTTAGCCGTCGCCAGCAACGTGTCGCTGTTGCCGCGCGTCAGCGTCAGCCCCGCAGTGATGGAACTGCTCCACGGATATTTAATTTCCGCCGTCACGTTCGTTTGCGCCGAAGCGTTCAGTAAACACGCCGTAAACATCACGGCGACCAATATAATTAATTTATTCAATTTCATAGAATTTACGAACGCATATAAAACGCAAATTACGTAATGGAATCAAGCCTGAAGCCAGCTTCAATCGCTACATATTCATGTCGGCTCGCTCAGCACATTTTCCTTGTCCTCACTGACAACCGACGCGATGGCTTGAAGTTTATCGCCCGCATCTAAATTGACTAATTTCACGCCCATCGTATTGCGACCGGCTTCGCGGATGCCTTGCACCGGAATGCGCACCATCTGACCGCCGACGGTGATCAACATGATTTCATCCGTGTCGCGCACCGTGAGCGCGCCGACCACGCCGCCGGTTTTGTCGCCGGTCTTCATGGTGATGATGCCCTTGCCGCCGCGCGATTGGACGCGGTATTCATCAAAGCCTGTGCGCTTGCCAATACCATTTTCGCCCGCCACCAAAAGTGCGGCGTCAGGAACCACAATCGTTGCGGCCACGAGTGCGTCAGTTTTTTCCAAACTGATGCCGCGCACACCGCCGGCGGAACGACCCATCGAACGCACATCGGCTTCGTGGAAACGGATGCTCATGCCTTCCTTCGTGATCAAAATAACATCGTCGCCCGGATCGCCTTCGCCGGCGCTGCCACGCGTTAATTTCACTTCGATCAACGCGTCGCCCGGATCAATGCCGATGGCGATGATGCCGCCTTTGCGCACATTACCAAAGTCGCTCAACGACGTTTTCTTGACGGTGCCAAGTTTCGTGGCGAAAAATAATTCGCCCGGTTGCGTCCACGTTTCGTCTTCGCGCCGATCATTCGTTTTCGATAAAATGCGGATCATCGCGGCGACTTTTTCGTCGGCCTTCAATTCCAAAAGATTCGCGATGCTGCGACCTTTCGCCGCGCGACCCATGTCGGGAATTTCATGCACGCGCTCGACATACACGCGACCGGTGTTCGTGAAGAACATCAAATAATCATGCGTGCTCGCGGTGAAAAGATGTTCGACGAAATCATTATCCTCCGTCGTTTCGCCTTCGCGCGTCGTCATGCCGATAACACCCTTGCCACCGCGCCGTTGCGCGCGATACGAACTGACCGCCGTGCGTTTCAGCAATCCGCCGTGCGTCAAAGTGATGATCACACCTTCGTTCGTGATCAAATCTTCGATCGCAATCTCGCCTTCGTCCGGCACGATTTCCGATTTGCGCGGCGTCGCGTGTTTTTCCTGGATCGCGCGCAATTCGCCTTTGATGATCGCCATCACGCGCGATTCTTTCGCGAGAATATCGAGCAAGTCTTTAATCGTTTCGATCAACGCCTTGTATTCGCCTTCGACTTTATCAATTTCCAAACCGGTCAATTGATACAAACGCAATTCCAGAATCGCGTCCACCTGCCGCTCAGTCAGCGCGTAACGACCGTTCACAATCCGCGCTTCACTACGAATCAAGATGCCCAATTTTTCCACCTGCGCGCGCGCCCATTCGAACGCGAGCAGCTTGATGCGCGCTTCATCACGATTTTTGCTGCTGCGAATGATGTGGATGAATTCATCCATGTTCGCCAGCGCGATCAAATAACCTTCGAGCAACTCGGCGCGTTCTTCCGCTTTCTTCAATTCAAAACGCGTGCGGCGCAAAACGACTTCGCGGCGATGCTCGATGTAGCATTGAATAATCTCCTTTAGATTCAGCGTTTTGGGCCGGCCATGATCAATCGCCAACGCGTTTACGCTGAAAGAAACTTCCAATTGCGTGTGCTCAAAAAGCTTGTTGATGACGACTTTTGGATTGCCGTCGCGCTTAAGTTCCATCACGAGCCGTGTGTTTTCGTCCGACTCGTTGCGCATCGCGGAAATTTCCGTGATGATTTTTTCGTTCACCAGATCGGCGATTTTTTCTTCGAGCGCCGCGCGGTTGACGTTGTAAGGAATTTCCGTGACAACAATTTGTTCGCGGTTGCCTTTCAATTCCTCCACGCCGACGCGACCGCGCAATTTCACGCTGCCTTTGCCGGTCTCGAAATAATTTTTGATGCCCTCGACGCCGCAAATCATGCCGCCCGTCGGAAAATCCGGGCCCTTGATGAACTTCATCAATTCGAGGATCGTGATGCTCGGCTTGTCAATCTGCGCGCAAATGCCGTCAATCACTTCGCCCAAATTATGGGGCGCCATGTTCGTCGCCATGCCGACCGCGATGCCCGTGCCCCCGTTGACGAGCAGGTTCGGAAACGCCGCCGGAAAAACTTTCGGCTCCGTCATGCGCTCGTCGTAATTCGGAACGAAATCCACCGTGTCGCGATCCATGTCCTGCATCAGCGCCGCGCCGAGATGCGTCAAACGTGCCTCGGTATAACGCATCGCCGCCGGCGGATCGTTTTCGATGGAACCGAAATTGCCCTTGCCGTCCACGAGCCGTTCGCGCATCGCCCACGGCTGCGCCATGTGCACCAGCGTCGGATAGATCACCGCTTCGCCGTGCGGATGGTAATTGCCGCTCGTGTCGCCGCAGATTTTCGCGCACTTGTAAGGCTTGCGTCCGGGAAACAGCGACAACTCGTGCATCGCGTAAAGGATGCGTCGCTGCGAAGGTTTCAAGCCATCACGCACATCCGGCAACGCGCGCGAAATGATCACGGACATGGAATAATCGAGGAACGAATTTTTGATTTCGTCCGCGACATTGATCTTGGCAATTTTTTCGCCCTGCGAATAAGCGCCGCCGCTCGGTTGCGGTTGCGGTGAGGAAGATGGAGTAGGTTCGGTTTCGTCTGGCATGAGAAATCAGTCTTTAATTATTTCAGAAATATCTTCGGGAAAACAGGTTACGCCCATCCGCTTGGCGGCGGCGCGCAATTTTCCATCGGTCGTGCAAAAAGCTCCGCGCGGATATTGCATCGCCGTCGCCAAATGAATGGCATCCAAAGAACGCAACGCAACTTCAGGATGACAACTCACCAGCAATGCGCCGGCGTGCTGCACCACTTCTGAACTCAACGGATGGAACCGTAAAATTTCAGTTTCACAAAAAGTTTGGAAACGGGCGAAGACTTGTTTCCGTTGGGAAACTGAAACCAGCTTCGCCCGTTCCTTGGTCAAAATGGCCGACCGCACCTCCGCCAGCGCTAACTCGGAGGACCAAAGGTCATGGCCTTGGACGTGTTGATCAAACCACGCAGAATCATTCTCGCGCACGAGCAGCTTTACGATGATGGCGCTGTCGAGATACATCGTCAGAACCCAGAATCGCGCTCGGCCCGGACAATTTCCTCCGCGCTCGGCCCGCCGTGGATCGGCTGTTTCAACAAGTAATCTCCCATGCCCATGAACACCTTCCCCGTCTTCTGCTTGCCAACCGGCGACAAAACCGCCTTAGGCTTGCCATCCGAAGTGATGGTGATTTCTTGGCCACCCGCAACCAATTCCAACAGCGCCGAGAGTTTGGCCTTGGCCGCACGCACAGGAATAGACAAACCTACGCCTGGCAAAGCGATTGTTTCACGCATGAGCAATGAGCCAGACGCTTCCGGCGTCATACCCAGTTTTGGCAACCGCTGTTTGTATAAAGATGTTGTTTTCTTTTTCATGTTTTCAATGTAGTCACGCGTGACTACATTGTCAAATCTTTTTTCACACGTCCAGATTCCGCACGTTCAGCGCGTTGTCTTCGATGAATTGGCGGCGCGGCTCGACTTCGTCGCCCATCAATCGAACGAACATTTCTTCGGCTTCGATCGCGTCGGTCAAATCAATGCGCAGCAGTTTGCGTTTGGCGGGATTCATCGTCGTCTCGAAAAGCTCCTTCGCATCCATTTCGCCGAGACCTTTGAAACGCGTCATCTGGATGCCTTTTTTGCCGACGTTTTTGACACCGGCGAGAATTTCCGGAATCGAAAACAGCGGCGACACATTGGCGCGTTCGCCTTCACCTTCGATCAATTCAAACAGCGGCTTGTCCTGCGCCGCGTAATGTTCCACGGCCAAACCTTTCTTGGAAAGTTTGTCGAGCAGCTCCACGATGGCTTTGCTTTCCAGATGCAGACCGGAAATTTTCGCGCGCCGCGTCGGCCCGTCTTTTTTGCGTTCCGTTTCCGCTTCCGGACCGAACAAATCGTTGTTGGCGAGTTTGAAATTTTCCACTTCCTCGCCGCTCAAAAAATAATGCACCGTCTCGTCGTTGCCATCGCGGACTTTCGCCATGGATTGCGGCAACGTGCCGTCCGCCGCGCGCTTCTCGATGTAATCCGCAAAATCGCCGCCAAGCCGTTTGATGAACGTCGCGTGTTTGTCCAGCGATTCGAGCAACGTCAAAATTTCCTCCAACTGCTTCGGCGCAAATTCACGTCCGTCCGCAAGATTTTTCAACTTCACTTCCTCGACGCCATTTTGCAGCAGAATACGATTCAGTTGAACATCGTCGTCAATGTAATCCGTTTTCTTTTTGCGCGTGATCGAATAAAGCGGCGGCTGTGCGATGTAAACAAAACCCTGCTTCACGAGCTGCGGCATCTGGCGATAAAAAAATGTCAGCAGCAAAGTGCGGATGTGCGAACCGT
Organism: Verrucomicrobiota bacterium; assembly: GCA_026225155.1. Lineage (GTDB taxonomy): Bacteria > Verrucomicrobiota > Verrucomicrobiia > Limisphaerales > UBA11358 > UBA11358. The sequence continues at coordinate 1,804 of JAMFSG010000151.1, read as the reverse complement.
CCACGTCGGCATCCGTCATGATGATGATTTTGTGATAGCGCAATTTTTCGAGATTGAACGCGCCTTCGCCCTCGCCATTGCCGATGCCCGTGCCGACCGCCGTGATCATCGTGCGGATTTCGTTGTTCTGCAAAACTTTGTCCAGCCGCGCTTTTTCGACGTTGATCAACTTTCCGCGGATTGGAAGAATCGCCTGAAATTTCCGGTCGCGCCCTTGCTTCGCCGACCCGCCGGCGGAATCACCTTCGACAATATATAATTCCGTATTCGCCGGATCACGATCCGAACAATCCGCCAATTTCCCGGGCAAACCGCCACCGGTCAGCGCGGATTTGCGAACCGCTTCACGCGCCTTGCGGGCAGCCTCGCGTGCGCGCGCCGCGTTGAGTGATTTGTCGAGAATTTTTTTGGCGACCGGCGGATTCGCGTCGAAATAACTCATCAAACCTTCGTAAGTCACCGAGCCGGTAATGCGTTCAACTTCCGGCGAAAGCAATTTCACCTTCGTCTGCGATTCAAATTTCGGATCGCTGTGCTTCACCGAAATCACCGCCGTCAAACCTTCGCGCACATCGTCGCCTGTGATCTGCGGATCTTTATCTTTGATGAGCTCGTTCGACTTCGCGTATTGATTGATCGCGCGCGTGACGGCGCTGCGAAAACCGCTCAAATGCGTGCCGCCATCGGGATTGTGAATCGTGTTCGTGTAACAAAGAACTTGGTCGTTGTAAGAATCGTTGTATTGCAAAACGACTTCGACGTGAACTTCGATTTCCTTGTCGTCCAATTTTTCTTTCGTTTCTTTGCGGAACGAAATCGGTTTCGGATGCAACGGCTCTTTGTTTTTGTTGAGCTGTTTAACGAATTCTTCGACGCCGTCTTTGTAAAAAAATCGCGTCGCCTCGGCACTCGTGGCGCGTTCGTCCGTGAAAATAATTTCCAGACCAGAATTCAAAAACGCCAATTCGCGCAAACGCTGCTCGATGATGGACGATTTGAACTCGACCGTTTCACGGAAAATTTCCGGATCCGGTTTGAACGTGATGAATGTTCCCGTGTGTTTTGATTTGCCGATGACGTGTAATTTTTCCACCGTCTTGCCGCGCTCAAAACCCATCTGATAAATTTCATTGTTGCGCGATACTTCGACTTCAAACCATTCGCTCACCGCGTTCACGCATTTCGCGCCGACGCCGTGCGTGCCGCCGGAAAATTTGTAACCGCCCTGACCGTATTTGCCGCCGGAATGCAACGTCGTCAAAACCAGTTCCACACCGGGCAGACCGGATTCCTTGTTGATGTCCACCGGAATACCGCGCCCGTCGTCGCGGATGGAAATCGAACCGTCCACATGAATCGTCACCTCGATGTGATCGCAATGACCCGCGAGATGTTCGTCCACGGAATTGTCCAAAACTTCGCTCACGCAATGGTGCAGCGCGCGTTCGTCCGTGCCGCCGATATACATGCCGGGTTTTTTGCGGACGGCTTCCAGACCTTTAAGTTGGCTGAGGTCATCAGCGTCGTAATTGCCATCGGCAATCCGGTCGGGCGACACGTTTTTTTCTTCGGGCGAATCAGAAATACTCGACATAATATGGTGCAATTCCAGCTAAAATTCAGGGCGATAACGAATGCAAAAAAGATATGAAAATTCGCGCGTTTCCACAATGCGAAATTGCGGTTTTTTTGAGCCAAAAACACCATTAGTTGTGGGCGTTTTTACTTGCTAACCAAACCGGTTGTGGTTGCCCTTTTTTGGAAAAAGTCCGTTCCGTCCCTTTAACCGGGCTGGTTTCCCGGC
>JAMFSG010000150.1 GCA_026225155.1 Verrucomicrobiota bacterium | reverse complement strand
TTGCCAGCGGCTGTCGCGCGCGGTCGCGCCTTGAACTTGATTGCGCACAAAATCAAGATTCGCACGGATTTCGGAATCGCGCGGCGCGAGCAATTCCGCGCGCCGAAATGACGCGATGGCTTTGCCCAAATTTCCCGCCTTGAATTCCGCATTGCCGCAATTGAACAGCAGTGCCGGCGATTGTGCACCGCCTTGCAAAATAGTTTCGTAAGTGTTCGCCGCGTCGGCAAATTTTCCCTCGGCGTAAAGTTTGTTCGCCGCCGCAAAATCCATGGCGACATCCGCCGCAAAAATATTTCCGGCAAAAACCAACGCGATCAAAATGGCGGAAAGTTTTTTCATGCTTTCAAATTTTGCAGTTCGCCGATCACTTTTTCCAATTTCGCCGCGACGGAATTTAATTCCGCAGTTCCACGCACGGGCGCGTAACGCGCTTGGTTGCATAATTGAAATAGTTCGCGCAAACCGTCACGCGTGGAATTTGGCGCGTTGCGCAAAAGCGGATTTTCCTCGACCACATTTTCCGTGATGGCCGTTGCCGGACAATCGAGGCGCTCGCCGAGTTGTTCTTGCAACAAGCGGAACAGCAACGCAAAAAATTCATCCGGTTTATTTTCCGCTGCAAATTTTTTCAAATCGTTCAAGCCGCTGCTGATAATTTGCGCCACGGCAAGCTTCCGACGCAGGCGCGGATTGTTCGCAAGGTTGTCTGCGCGTTTGCGCCAGACCAACGCGGCGAGAAACGCGAGCACGGGCAAGCCTTGCAGCGCGAGAAATCCCTGCTTGGCAATCAACGGCTCGACAAAATCTCGCCCCACCGGAATTTGCGCGAGCGTGCCGAGAGTTTGTTTGAGCGGCAAAATGTCCGGCGGCGTTTGATTTTCCGGCGTGGAAGTTTTTGCCAGCGCGGGCAGCGGCGTGGCGCTGACGGCTTTGATCGTCAGTGGCACGGCGGCTTGCGTGAGCGTGTGATATTGGCCGTCGTCAGGATTGAAAAACGAAAAAGAAAATTGCGGCCATTCGCGCACGTCAGAATTTTGCGGCGTGACGATTTCCTCGAATGTTTTGGTGCCATCCAGACCAAGTTGCCCGCTCAATTCTGTTTTCACCGTCGGCGGAAAAATTTTGAATCCGCTCAACGTCGTCTGGTCCGGCAGCGTGACGGAATCGAGCGAGCCGCGGCCAGAAATCTGCACGCGCACGGTCACAGGATCGCCCGCCGCGACATTCGTCGGGCCGACACTCGCCGCCATCGTGAAATTTCCGACCGCGCCGTTAAAATTCGCCGGCCGGTTTTGCGCCGGCAGCGGCAGGGCTTCAGCATGAATTGTTTCGGTCGCGAGCGAAAGATCGCGGCGTTCGCCCTGATTGAAAAATTGCCGGAACGGATCGCCGTTTTGATTCGGCGAACCGACCACAACGGTCATATTAGCCGTGAACGGGCCGAGCGTGAGCGGACCGGATTTCACGGCGGTCAGCGCGAGCGTGATCGGAATGACGGTGTAAACATGATTCCCGATCTGCGTCTGCTGACGTTGGCCGCCGACATTTTTGCCCAACGTAAAACCTTCCATCGGCGTGCCGGTGAATTGCGGCTGGCCATAATTCTCAACATCGTCGCGCAAAAAAACCTGCAACTGCGCGGTCAGGTTTTGCCCGACGTAAATTTTTTTCGCCGGCAGCGAAAGTTTGAGGAATGCGATTTCGTTGCCCGTATTGACGGCATTGGCGGATGGAGCTTCGGGTTTGACAACGGTCAATTTCAACGGTTCGGAAACGAGCCGCTCGCCGTTCACATCCGCCGTAAGCACCGGAATGGTGAATTCGCCCGCCCGTTGCGCCGTCACGGAAAAATTGACGGTGACGGTGGAACTCATCGCGCCGTTGATGAAGCTCATGTTTTGCGCCGTGCCGGTCTGGACAATTTGCAGGCCGGGAACGCTCGGTGTCGGAACATTTTTTGACTGACCACCTTCAAATGTCAGCGAAAGAGCAGCCTGTTCGCCGAGCGTGATCGTGTCGCGATCCAATGACGCCGTGAAACTTGCCGCCAACGCCGAACACGTCAACAGCGCGACCGCGAAACCCGTCAACCAAATTTTCAAAATCAAACGCATTTTTTCAATCCGTCACTTCTGACAAATGTGAAGGCAAAATGTTCACGAATTTTGCCGCCGATGGAAGTCAAAAAAACAGTTTTGAAACCTGCATAAATCCAAAAAGTCAATGGCTGGCTTTTGCGACAGATTTCCGTTTTACTCGCTGCGTGAACCGGCGGAATTTCGGCAATTTATTTTCTACGCGCGTTTGGATCGGGCTGCTGTTGTGCCTGATTCTTGCCGCGAATCTCGCCATCCGCTGGCACCTGCGCGACCTGCCGCTGGAACGCGACGAAGGCGAATATGCCTACGCCGGCCAACTCATCCTGCAAGGCATTCCGCCTTATCAGATCGCGTGGAACATGAAATTTCCCGGCACTTATTTCGCCTATGCCGCACTGATGTCTGTTTTTGGCGAAACCCCGCAAGGCATCCATCTCGGTTTGATTTTGGTGACAAGCCTCAGCATCGCGCTGGTTTTCTTGATCGGACGCGAATTGATGGGCGCAGTTGGCGGCTTGCTCGCCGCAATTTTTTTCACCGGACTTTCGGCGCTACCGTTTGCTTTTGGTTTGGCCGCACACGCCACGCATTTTGTCGTCCTGTTTGTCTGCCTCGGAACTTTTGCACTGTTAAAAATGGAAAAGAAAAAACCATTTTTATGGACGGCTATTTCCGGCCTCGCGTTTGGTTGCGCAATCTTGATGAAACAACATGCCGCGATTTTTGCCGCCGCCGCTTTTGCGTGGCTGGCTTGGCGGATGTTTCTGAAAAAGGAAAAAGCTATTTCGGTTGCCACAATTTTTGCCGTCACTGCCGCAATTCCGTTATTGCTGACCGCCATCGGCCTAGCGTGGGCGGGCGTTTGGGATCGTTTCAATTTGTGGACCATCCAATATGCGCGCGAATACGTTTCTATTTTTCCGCTGCGCGCCGTGCCGCGCCAATTCATCAACGGCTTCGACCCAATTCTCGATAACGGCGTTTGGGTTTGGGTGTTTGGTTTGATGGGCATCACGCTGGTTTTTCTTAAAATAAAATTTCGCCGCGCGGCAATTTTTGGCACGGGTTTATTGCTTGCCGGCTTGGCGGCAACCGTTCCCGGATTTTATTTTCGCGGCCATTATTTTCTGATGGTCATGCCGGGAATCGCGTTGCTCAACGCTGCCCTGTTGCTCGCGCTGGCCGACTGGATCAAAAAAAGTTCGCAGGTCCAAATGTTAAAATTAATTCCCGCGTGTCTTTTTCTGGTGGTGATTGGCGACCTCATGGTGAGAAATGCCGCCGTCTGGTTTCAGATGACGCCCGCGCAAATTTCCCGGAAAATTTACGGCTTGAGTCCTTTTCCCGAATCGCCGGAAATCGCCCGTTATCTCGCCGCCCACACGAAGCCGGACGAAACCATCGCGATGCTCGGTTCCGAACCGCAAATTTTCTTCCTCGCCCAACGCCATTCTGCTTCCGGCTACATTTACGTTTATCCGCTGACCGAACCGCAACCGCTGGCGGCCAACATGCGCGCCGAATTCATCCATGAAATCGAAACTGCGAAACCAAAATACATTGTCTATGTCAACACACTGTCTTCGTGGTGCTCCGCCGTAATGCCGGATGAAACGCAGAAGATTTTGGATTCCTTGAACGATTGGTGGAACGCTTACGCCTTGCAAAATTATCAACAAGTCGGCGCGGTGGACACGGCGGAAGACCAGCCGTCACAATTTTTTTGGGACGAACAATTGGTTAATCGCACGAACACTGCTTTCCCCGCCATTTCCGTTTTTCGTCGAAAATAAAATAAATTTCCCTCACATAACAAAGATATGAAATCGCTGACCGAACAGCTTTGGTTTGAAGTGCCGGGACGGCGCGGGTTTGTGAACATCACCGAGACCGTCGCCGCGCTCGTCCGCCAGAGCGGCGTGTCGGAAGGACTTTGCCTCGTCAATGCCATGCACATCACCGCGTCCGTTTTCATCAACGACGCCGAGGACGGGTTGCTGCACGATTACGAAGTCTGGCTGGAAAAACTTGCGCCGCACGCGCCGGTGAAAAATTATCGCCACAATCTCACCGGCGAAGACAATGCCGACGCGCATTTGAAACGGCAGATCATGGGTCGCGAAGTCGTCGTCGCCATCACGAAAGGCAAACTGGATTTCGGCCCGTGGGAACAGATTTTCTATGGCGAATTCGACGGCCACCGCCGCAAGCGCGTGCTGGTGAAAATTATCGGGGAATGAAATTTGATTTTATGTTTAAGACGAAAAGTAAAATTCTGCATATTGGATCGTGGGTGCTATTCTTCATCCTACTATTGAGCTTTGGCTATTTTTACCAACGCTCAGTGTTTATTCAGAAAGCAAATGCGCTTTTCGATCCCAAAGAAAAAGCTTTCACAGGCGTCTATCTTCCATGGCCTATCGGACATCCATCACTTGTTGGCGACCTTAATCCCCAAGCAGACAGTCGAATCAGGATCGCACTTGGTTACGAGGCTGGCAGCATCACCACCAATGGCATGACGCTCATCATTCACAATTCAGACGGGACATTTTTTGTCCACGCGAACTGAAAATCACTCCCACTTAATCGTCTCCGGCGGTTTGCTCGCGATGTCTAAGACGCACGGTTGATGTTTTTCATCGGCCAGTGCGAATGGTTATCGGATTAGTGGGGCGGCGCGGGAAATTTTTTGCCAGCCGGATAAGCTGCGCCACCTTGCGGATTTTCTCCGCAAACGGTTCGCGGGCGAGTTTTTGGCGCATTTCCAGTTTCATAGTTTCGGCAAGATCAGTTTATGCCGTTGCAGCACGTCTGCCAAATAGGATTTGTCGAGATCGGCCTGTTGCAAAAGCTGTTCGATACGCACCTTGTCTTTGGCACGTCCCACGCTGGCAGCGATGGCGATGATGTGTTCGGCACGAAAAACTTTGGCCGGCACGCCTTCGTAATCAAATTTCTCCGCCTCGCGCACGGCTTCATCGGTCAAGCCGCCGGCGGCGAGGAATTGAACGGGAAATCCGCGGATCAAAAAATGTTCGCGCTCGACCTGCCAGTCTTGGGCTTGGAGATGTGCAAAGATGGCAGGAATGCCCGTCGTTAATCCTTTGTCTTTGGGAATAAAAAAAATGTCGGCGTCGTAAGTCGTGAACGGCTCGACGTAATAAATCGCCGCGAGCGCGCCGCCCAACGCCCAATCTTCAATCAATCCCGCCGCGACCAATTCATTGGCCGCGCGCAAAACATCAGCCAAAGGCAAATTGTCGGCAGGCGGATTGATGGCCATAGAAAAATTTCACTCCCACTCGATCGTCCCCGGCGGTTTGCTCGTGATGTCGAAGACGCAGCGGTTCACGCCTTTCACTTCGTTGATGATGCGGCTCGCGAGTTTTTCGAGCAGGTCGTAAGGCAGTTTCACCCAGTCGGCGGTCATGCCGTCCTGCGATTCCACGGCGCGGATGGCGATGGTGTAATCGTAGGTGCGTTCGTCGCCCATCACGCCGACGCTGCGGATCGGCAGCAACACGGCAAAGCTCTGCCAGATTTTGTAATACAATCCGCTCGACTTCATTTCTTCGACGACGATGGCGTCCGCGTTCCGTAAAATTTCGCAGCGCGACGGCGTGACTTCGCCAAGAATGCGCACGGCCAATCCCGGTCCGGGAAACGGCTGGCGATAAACAATTTCTTTCGGCAGGCCGAGTTCAAGTCCGAGCTGGCGCACTTCATCTTTGAACAAATTTTTCAACGGCTCGACCAGTTGAAATTTCATGTTCTTCGGCAAACCGCCGACGTTGTGATGGCTCTTGATGAGCGCGGCGGGATTGCCGGCGATCGGCACGGATTCGATGACGTCGGGATACAACGTGCCTTGCGCGAGAAATTTCGCCTTGCCCGCGCGTTTCGTCGCCGCCTGAAAAACCTCGACGAATTCTTTGCCGATGATTTTACGTTTGCGTTCGGGATCGGTCACGCCTTTCAACTTCGACAAAAATTGTTTCGCCGCGTTTTCGTATTGCAGTTTCAGTTTGAAATTGCGGCCAAAAACTTCCTGCACGACTTCCGCTTCCTTGGCGCGCAGCAAACCGTTGTTGACGAAAATGCACGTGAGCTGATCGCCGATGGCTTTGTGCAACAACGCAGCCGCGACGCTGGAATCCACGCCGCCGCTCAAACCAAGAATGACTTTTTCGCTGCCGACTTGCGCGCGAATTTCTTCGACAGCTTGTTCCAAATAATTCCGCATCGTCCAGTTTTTGCCGCAGCCGCAAATACCGTGCACAAAGTTGGTTAAAATTTCTTTTCCGCGCGGCGTATGGACAACTTCGGGATGAAATTGCAGGCCAAAAAACTTCTTCGCGCGATTTTCGATCGCGGCGAATTCGGAATTTTCCGTGACCGCAACGGTTTTGAATCCGTTCGGCATCTTGGTCAATTTATCGCCGTGCGAATTCCAGACTTGCAATGACTTCGGCAATTTCGCGAACAGCGCGCAGCTCGCATCTTTCACCGTGAGCGTGCCTTTACCGTATTCGCGTTTGAGACCTTTCTCGACTTTGCCGCCGTTGAATTGCGCGAGCAGTTGCACGCCGAAACAAATTCCCAGCACCGGCACGCCGAGCGCGAAAATATTTTTGTCCGGCAACGGCGCATCGGGCGCATACACGCTGGACGGTCCGCCGGATAAAATGATGCCGCTCGGTTTGAGCTTGGCGATCTCCGTCGCGGGCGTGTCAAAGCGCAGGATGGTGGAATAGACGCTGCATTCGCGCACGCGTCGGGCGATGACCTGCGTATATTGCGACCCGAAATCGAGGATGATGATTTGTTCGTTCATGGAATCAAACTGAACGGAGATTCTCTTTTGCCAGCGGAAGTTTTGCGAGCGAAAAATTTTGCCTGCGCCGCGCGATTGCGTTACAACGCGGACGTGAAACTGGCCGACCAAAATAAATCCGCAGGTTTTTCATTCTCCGGATTATTCATTTGGCTGCGGTCGCATCCATATTGGACGCTGACCTTCATCACATTCGCCGCGCTGGCGCCCTTTCTCGCCAAGCCGTTCAATATTGATGATCCGTTATTTATTTGGACGGCGAAACAAATCCATGTTCACCCGCTCAATCCTTATGGCTTCGATGTCGAATGGGGCTGGACATCGTTTCCGATGTGGAATGTGACGGAAAATCCGCCATTGGCTGGTTATTTTATCGCGCTGGCAGCGGCGATTTTTGGCTGGAGCGAGATTGGCTTGCACTTCGCTTTCTTATTGCCGGCGCTGGCCGTCGTTTTGGGAACTTATCATTTGGCGAAAAAATTTTGCGGCCGGCCGGGCTTGGCCGCCCTGGTTACTTTATTCACGCCCGTCGTCATGGTTTCCTGCCTTACCGTGATGTGCGATGTAATGATGCTGGCATTCTGGTTATGGTCGGTCATTTTTTGGCTGGCTGGAATCGAACAAAAAAATTGGCGCAAACTCGCCCTCGCCGGACTGATAATTGCCCTTGCCGAAATGACTAAATATTACGGCGCGTGCCTGGTGCCATTACTGGCTGCTTATAGTGCGGCCAGCCATCGCCCCGTCAAACAATGGATGCCGTGGCTTTTGCCCCCGCTAATCGTTCTTGGCATTTATCAATATGCGACCTCAATTCTTTACAGCCACGGCTTGCTCTACCGGGCCATGGACTATGCGGCCTTCTCAAAAGCATTTTTTGGTTTCTCAACCTTTCAAAATGGATTGATCGCACTGGCATTCACCGGTGGGTGCACCGCTTCCGCCGCCATCTTTGCACCGGTATTGTGGCGCAAGCACGGATGGATATTGCTATCCTTTGGCGTGATTTCACTGGCGATCATCATTTTTTCATTCGCCACCATGTGGGAAAAATATGGCGCGCTGCAAAGTGTGATGCCGGTAAAAATCCAGATGACCTTCTGGGCCGTTGGCGGATTATCCGTGCTGATGTTGACGGCGTCCGACATTTTTCGTCGCCGCGATGCACGCTCGTTGTTGCTATGCATGTGGGTGGTGGGAACATTTATCTTCGCCGCCTTTTGCAATTGGACCGTGAATGCCCGTTCCATTTTGCCCCTGACTCCGGCGGTCGCCATTCTGGTGGCGCGACGTTTGGAAAACAAATTCTCGCTAACAGGAAAGGTTTGGCCACCGAGCCTCGTCGTCGGATTAGTTGTCAGTTATGGCTTGGCTTGGGGCGTAACCATGTCGGATTTTTCCGTGGCAAGCGCTTACCGCCAAAGCGCGCAGGAAATTTGCGATAAATACGGCCGCAGTCAGGGAACACTTTGGTTTCAGGGTCATTGGGGGTTTCAATATTACATGGAGCAGTCGGGCGCAACCGCGATGGATTTCAAAAAGCCGCTGCTAAAACCTGGCGACCTGCTTGCGGTGCCACCCAATAATTCCAACACCCTGCTGCCCGACCTGCAAAAGTCCGTGCTGCTCGAAGTCATCACCGTTCCCGGCGCACAATGGCTTGCCACATGGAACCCCAATGTCGGCGGCGGATTTTATGCTTCGGCCATCGCTCCATTGCCGTTCGCTTTTGGCGCGGCAGCGCCGGAGAAAGTTTTTGTCTACGGCCTGAAATATCCACCCACGAATTCGCCGCCAAATTCCCAATGAACCACTCTGGCTTTCCATTGCGACGTAATGGAAAATTCGTTACAACTCAAACATGAAATACCGCCAGCCCAACGGCTTTTCGCTCATCGAATTGCTCGTCACGGTGGCGATCATTGCGGTGTTGTCGGCGATGATGTATGGCTTTGCGTCCGGCAAACATCAGCGCACGCAAAAACAACTTTGCGCCGACAACCTGCAAAAAATTTATCTCGCGCTGCAAATTTACGCGAACGACTTCAGCGGCAAATTGCCGGAAAGCACGAATGCCCAAACTTCTGAAGTTCCATTAAATTTGCTCGTGCCCAAATATTCGGTAGACACTTCCATTTTCATTTGTCCGGGCGGACGCGATTCGGAAATTCCCTCCGGCGAACCGCTGACCAAACATAAAATCAGTTATGCTTTTTACATGGGCGAACGACTGACCGCCAACGCCGATGGGACGCAAAATGTTTTGTTGTCCGACCGGCAAGTGGACACGCAGCCGAAACGCGTCGGCGAATTTATTTTTTCGGCGGACGGAAAATCGCCCGGCAACAACCATCATAAATTCGGCGGCAATTTTCTTTTTGGCGATGGCAGCGTGCAAAACAGTCCGGCGCAGCTCGCGTTTCCGCTCGCAACCGCGCCGGGCGTTGTGCTATTGAATCCCAAACCGTGATGCCATGAAAATCCAATGTTCCTGCGGCGCGAAATACGCGCTCGACGTCACGCCGGAAATGGCGCAGCCAATCAAATTCGTCTGCCCGCAGTGCGGGCTCGATTCCTCGGATTTCGTCAACCAACTCATCCGCAGCGAACTCGCGGAACAAAATGTGCAACCGGTTTCGCCGCCGCCGGAAATTCCCATCGTCATCAAACCTGCTCCTGCGCGGTTGAAAATTTCACATTCAGAAAAACCAACAGAATCAGTCCAGCCGGAAATCGTGGCGACAGGAGAAATTGTTTCCAAATACTGCCCGAAACATCGCGGCGTGCTGGCGACGGAAAAATGCGCCGTCTGCGGCAAACCAATCTGTCCGCAATGCATGGAACTGTTCGGTTACTTCTGTTCGCCGCTGTGCAAGAACAAGGCCGAGCAACAAGGCTTGGCCGCGCCGGTTTATGCGAAGCAAAAATTTCAGGTCGAAAAACAATTTTGGCGCAAGACAGCCTGGGTTTTTCGCGCGCTGGTGTTCGCCGTAGTTTGCGCGCTGGGATTTTGGATCTGGTATGCGTGGTTCGGCTCCGTGCCGCATACTTATTTTTCCGTGCGCTTCGCGGATGACGACCGCGCCTACGCCGGCGGCGCGCAATTGGCCGGCCAGGATCAAATCATTTTTCTGCACGGCGGCACGCTGGCGCGTTACGACCTGAAAACGCAAAAGCCAATCTGGTCGCAGGAATTGATCGCGAAAGAACAGGTCGCGGACATCGTAAAACGGCGGGACGATGCACGCGCGCGCGAAATTGCTGCATCGAGCGAGCCGGAAAACATCCACACGCCGCTGGCGAGCGCCGAGGAACGCGAGGCAAAAATCGCCTTGCAAAACCAACTCGCTTTGCACGTCGCTGGCGAAGATGTCTGGGTCGCGTCGCCGGGAAAAATGACGCACTATGATTGGAACAGCGGAAAAATTTTGGCTGAAACCGCGTTGCCGGAATTTGGCGGTGCGGAAAATAATTTTAGCGGCGGCGGCGGACTTTTTTCCAGCGACGGCCAGCCGCTCGATCCGAACAAAGTCGCGGCGCAAGCGCAGAATTTGTCGTTGCCCGCGCGCATTGCGTTGCCTGCATTACTCGGCAATGACGCGCACGAACAGCAGTTGGAAGCCGCGCTCAAAGACGACGGTTCGCCGCGTCCGCGAAAAGAAAATTCACCGGCGCGCGCGACGGAAAATTCCCGTTTGATTCCCGGCGAAAACGGATTTGTGCAGTTCGACGTGAAATTATTGCAGCAAAATATCGTCACGCGCGAGGCGATGCGCGCCGCGCCGAAAAATTCCGCGCTCAACGATCCGAATCTGAATGTCTCGCAAACCGCCGCAGTCGCGAACGAAACGCTGAATGAAATGCAGCGTAACAACGGCGGCGACAAAGTCTCGGAAGACGACAGCCGTTATCAAGTAACGGTGCATCTGCCAAATTCGCCAAGCGTCGCGGATTGGACGGGCGAAGTCGTTGGACCGCCGCAATTGTTTTCCTTCAAAACCGTGAACGTGATTGCCGCCGGCAAAACCATCATCGTGTTGGATCAATCGAACAAAAAACTTTGGGACGCGACGCTGACTTACAACGTTTCGACCGGCAATGGATTTGAGCCATCGCAATTTGGCGCCGGCCCGGTCGTGGAACACAACGGCACGCTTTACGTTTTTGACCAGGCCGTTTTGAGCGCGTTTGATCTGACGACCGGCAACGCGCGCTGGCGTTTGCCGTCGGTCGGCGTCGTCGGATTATTTTTTGACGATCAAAATGATTTGTATGTCAACACGACGACCGGCAATCCCGACGACATCAAATATTCGCGGCAGATTGACATCACGAAATCGACGCAAGCCGTGCTTTTGAAAATTGATCCGGCGCGCGGAAAAATTTTGTGGAGCGCCAAACCCGGCGGTTTCATTTCGTATTTGTCCGGCAAATTTATTTACGCCGTCGAATCTTACGATCCGAACCCGACCGACGAAGAAATTTTGAACGACTCGCTCGTGGATTTGCAAAAACCGCCCTACCTCCACATCGCGCGCATCAATCCGAAAAACGGTCGCGTGCTGTGGGATTATTATCAAGACCGCTGCCCGATCGCCGTGCAGTTCGACCAAAACCGCATCCAACTGATTTTCAAACGCGAAGTGCAGATGCTGAAATATCTGGCGTTTTGAAACATTGCTACCATCGC
>JAMFSG010000001.1 GCA_026225155.1 Verrucomicrobiota bacterium | reverse complement strand
GTCGCGCCGCTGACGGCGTTCACGAAAATCTCGCGATGCGTGATCAACGCGATAGCCAGCGCGCCGCCGCGCCGTTGATGATCGCACTTGGTGCGAAAGTTTTGGACAATTCAAAAATGACTTCGGAGCAGACGAGCGGCTGGCTGCTGCAAGAAATCCGCAAAACGCAGGCGCTCGCAAAATGAATCCCGTTTATTTCATCGGCTGGTTTTTGTTCCGCGTGATGTATGCGACATATTTTCATTGGCGCGTTTACAATCCCGAACGCGTGCCGTTGAAAGGCGGCGTCATTCTTGCCTCAAACCACGCGAGTTTTCTCGATCCACCCATCATTGGTTCCGGTTTGCATCGGCCCATGAATTATCTCGCGCGTGCGAGTCTGTTTCGTTATCCCGGCATCGGCTGGCTGTTGCGCAAATGGAATTCCGTGCCCGTTGATCGCGATGGCGGCGGCGCGTCGGGCTTGAAGGCGATTTTGGACCGGCTGCTCGCCGGCGGCGCAATCATTTTATTTCCCGAAGGCACGCGCACGAAGGACGGCAAATTGCAGCCCGCGCGTTCCGGCATCGGCCTGACCGTGATCAAATCCGACGCGGTCGTGATTCCCGTGCGCACGTTCGGGACGTTTGAATGTTACAACCGCACGATCAAATTTCATCTGCCGAAACAGCTCGCGGTGAAATACGGCGAACCGATGCGTTTTGAAAAATTGCGCGCCGAAGCCAAAACCTGTTCCAAGCCGCGCCTGAAAGAAATCTACCAGGAAATCGCGGACGAAATCATGGCGGCAATCGCGAAGTTGGAACCGAAGAAAGATTAAATTTGCAAATTTTTTAATAAGGAAAGCAGGAAATAAGGAATGGATTTCTTGCTTTCCTGTTTTCCTAATTTGTTTCCCTTTTTCAGATCCCCAGATTCGCGAGCGTGTTGCTCAAGCTGTTGACGACTTGCACGAGTTGCGGATGCGATTTTTCAAAACCTTCGACGGTCGAACGCAAACCGGCGACTGAATTTTCCAGCGCTTCGGGATTTTGATCTTCGCTCGTGGCGGCCTTTGTGGACGCGTGGACGGAATCCGCGATGCTTTGCGCCTGTTCGCTGTTCGTTTGCGCGAGCGCGCCGACTTCGGATTTCAATTTGCCGAGCAGGCCGAGCAATTCCGCCTTGTGCGCGTCGGCGACGGTTTCCGCGCCGCGAACTTTCGCCTCAATCTCGCTGATGGTTTTTTCGATCATAATTCAACTTACTCTGCGGTTTGAATCCGGCAAACAAATTTAGGCAATGATTTTTTGCTTTTGCAAATTGCTGCGCGGCTAAATTCACCAGCGCCCGACTTTCGGCAAAATTGGCTGGACGATCTCCCAAATTTTCGCGCAGACGATTTCGACCGGTTGTGCGCCGTTGATGAATTTTACGCGCTGCGGTTCGTTCGCCGCGATGACGCCGAAGCCGTGCGCGACGCGTTCAAAAAATTTCTGGTCGGCTTCTTCGATGCGGTCGCGGACGAACGGCAGATTCGTCTGGCGCGAACGCAAACGTTCCGCGCTGACCTCCGCCGGAACGTGCAGGAATAAAGTCAAATCCGGCTTCGTTTCGCCGACGGCAAATTCGATGACGGTTTTCACTTTGTCCAAATCGAGTTGGCGACCGTAACCTTGATACGCCGTCGTCGAATCATAAAAACGATCGCTCAAAACAATTTCGCCGTTTGCGAGGGCAGGGCGGATGACTTCGCGGACGAGTTGCGCGCGGCTGGCATTCATCAACAGCAATTCCGCCTCGGAAGTCATCGCGTGATTGTCTTTGCTGTGTTTGAGCGTGTGGCGGATTTCTTCGCCGATCGGCGTGCCGCCGGGTTCGCGCAACTGGCGCACGCGATGTCCGAGCGCGCGCAATTGCTCGGCGAGCGCAGCGATCTGCGTGGACTTGCCGCAGCCTTCCGTGCCTTCGAACGTGATGAAAAGACCTTTGCTCATTTAATGGAGTTTTTTCACACAGAGGCACAGAGGACACAGAGATGACGGCGCAAGGCCATTATTTTTTCCGGCTCTGTGCGCTCTGTGTCTCTGCGTGAGTTTTTCATCCGTGTTCAATCGGTGGCTAAATTTTTTTCAACTTGATGCCTTTCGGCGTGTCTTCGATGACCCAGCCTTTGGCTTTCAATTCGTCGCGGATGGCGTCGGATTTTTTGAAGTCACGATTTATTTTGGCTTCAGTTCGCGCATCGGCCAACGCTTGAATTTCAGCAGGAATTTCTGATTCGCTTTTCGCGCCGATGCCGAGAACGGAATTTATTTTTTCCCACGCTGCAAGTTCAGCAGCTGCTACAATTGCCTTGCTTGGTTTATTAAAAGTGGGGTCATTAATCTCTGCATCATGCACGGCTTTCAAAAAAAGATTGTTGTCTCGAACCCAATCAAATACGGCAGCCCAAGCGCGTGATACATTCAGATCATCTGCCAGTGCTTCAGAAAACTTTTCAATTAAATCAAAGCCAGAAGACTGTTGCTTTGATTCTGCGACAGTGCTGCCGGCTAATTCCCATAATTTGCCAACGCATTCATCAATTCTCGCCAGCGCCGTTTTCGCACCATTCAAACCGTCCAGCGTGAAGTTAAACGTTTCACGATAATGCGCGGTGAGCAGAAGGTAACGGACTTCACGGCCAGTAAAACCTTTGGCGAACAGATCACGAAACGTGAAAAAATTGCCGAGCGACTTGCTCATCTTTTTGACTTCGACTAAAAGATGCGCGCCATGCAGCCAGTATTTCACGAACGGTTTGCCGGTCGCGCCTTCGCTTTGCGCGATCTCATCTTCGTGATGCGGAAATTTCAGATCCTCGCCGCCGAGATGCAGGTCAAACGTTTCGCCGAGC
>JAMFSG010000149.1 GCA_026225155.1 Verrucomicrobiota bacterium | reverse complement strand
GTGTTCACCAAAGCGCAAACCGTTTTTGATCGCGCGCACGCAATGTTCGTAAAGCGTGCCAGATTCGCCGGAACGCTGCGGCTGGTCGTAATACGATTCTTCTTCCGGTTTGACGACGCGGCCTTCGAGAAAAGAAATATTTTCATCCAATATGCCGGTGTCGCCGATGGTCTCGACGTAACGGCAAACCGCGAACGGCAACCATAAATAATCGTCGGAAAAATGCGTGCGCACGCCGCGATCGAACGGCGGATGCCACCAATGTTGCACGTCGCCTTCACGGAATTGATGCGCGGCGGCACGGAGGATTTGTTCGCGCAATAATTGCGGACGCGCATGGACGAGCGCCATCGAATCCTGAAGTTGATCGCGAAAACCGAATGCGCCGCCGGATTGATAAAATCCCGTGCGCGCCCACAGCCGGCAGGAAATCGTCTGATAAGCGAGCCAGCCGTTCGCCAAAAGATCCAGTGCCGGTTCGGGCGTCTCAACGTGAACGGAACTCAAGGTGTGATTCCAAAAATTCCAGACCTGCTGCAATTCTTCACGGCAATTTTGCAGGCTTTGAAAACGTCGCGCCAAATCGCGCGCGTTCTCCAAATCTTTTCCTGCGCTGAGAACAAAAACGATTTCGCGTTCTTGGCCCGGTTCCAATTCCACCGGCACTTGCAACGCCGCGCATGGATCCAAACCGGCGCCGGTTTTTCCGGAAAGTTTCGCGCGACGCATCGCGATGGGTTGTGCGAGCGTGCCGTTGCGTCCTAAAAATTCCGTGCGATCGGCGGTCAGCGAACGGATGAATTCGTTGCTCGTCACGAACGCGACGCGATTTTCAAAATCCGTGTTGTAAGCGTTGCGCGCGAGCAACGCGCCGGTTTGCGGATCAACTTCCGTGACGACATGCATCGCATTTTTTTGCCGCAACTCACCCAAAGTCCATTCCCAAAAACCGGTCACGGACAAACGGCGGCGGCGATCGGAATTATTTTTCAACTTGAAAACGGCGAACTTCACCGGCTCGTTGATGGAAACGTAAATCCACAGCTCGGACGAAATGCCAGTTTCCGTGTGTTCAAAAACGCTGTAACCAAAACCGTGCCGCGAAACATAGGGCGTCGCGCCGCGCGCGGGCAGGGGCGTGGGCGACCAAAATTTTCCGGTGTGCTCATCGCGGATGTAAAACGCCTCGCCGCTCGCATCGGTCACGGCGTCGTTATTCCACGGCGTCAAACGGAACTCGTGACAGTTTTCGCTCCAAGTGTAAGCGCCGCCGCTTTCGGAAATCAGCGTGCCGAAATTTGGATTCGCCAACACGTTGACCCACGGCGCAGGCGTCGTATCGTTGACATTGAGCGTGATGACATATTCATGTCCGTCGCGCGTAAAACCGCCGAGGCCATTGAAAAAAATCAGATCGCGCAGCGGCAACTCTGCGAACGGTTCGTCGGAATTTTTTGAACGGATGCGCAACGGCGGCGGCAACGGTTGCGGGCGCATACGATTTTGCAATTGTTCCGGCAACGTGCCTTTGTCGTCGTGCAAGACAATGCGCGCGACGGTTTCCAAAAGAATTTTATCTTCCGGCAAAACTTGGTCGGCGCGGCGCACAAAAATTCCGCCGGGCTTGTCAATCAACTGCGTCGCATTGTTGGCGGCGACGAGATTCATGATTTGATCCTGCAACGATTGACGGTAAATCGAATCGTCTTCGTTCAAGATCACAAGGTCGGCGGACAAACCTTTCAGCCGCCAATACGCGTGGGCTTGCACGAGCTGGCGCACGAGATCAATGCGGTCAGCGCGCGTGCAATAAAGCAAAACGATTGGCAAATCGCCGGAAATTCCATAACTCCAAAGACTGCGTTGGCCACGGCGGTTGCGAACCAAAACGCTTGCGTTCGCGCGCCGCGCGGCTTGACTGTAAAGCAACGCGCCGGCGAGACGTCCGTAAATTTGCGCCTCGGCTTCAGTCGCATTCAAATGGCGCAAAACAATCGAGCCGTGTGTCCATGCCAATTCAAAACAACGGTCGGCGATGGTTTGGTCCTGGTATTTTTCGACGAGCGCGGTGAGTTCTTCGCGCGTTGGGGCGATGCCGGAAACCAACGTGACCGTCGCGGTTTCTTTTGGTTCCAATTTGATCGTGCGCCGGATGGAAGCAATCGGATCGAGCACGGAACCTTCGCTGTTTGACAACGGCCAGAAATCTTTCAGTGCGGCAGGCGAAGATAAATTTCCGCCGCGACCGATGAATCTTGAGCGATCGGTTTCAAACGAAACTTTTCCGACTTCATTGCCGTGAACCAAAAGCAAATAGCCGATCCACGGGGGTTTTTCGCTCGACGCGCGCGGACGACGTGAACACAAAATCGCGTTTTGCGGCGGCACGATTTGCGTTTGCACGAACAGATTGCTGAATGCGAGATGTGCCGAATCAGCGGCGGCGGAATTCAAAACAATTTCCGCGTAGCTTGTGACTTCGATGGTGCGCGTTTCGTCGGAATGATTTGTGAGCGTGATGCGGCGCACTTCCACATCGTTTTCCGGCGACACGGCGATTTCGAGATGCGAATCAATTTCATTCAAACGCGAACGAAATTCAGC
>JAMFSG010000148.1 GCA_026225155.1 Verrucomicrobiota bacterium | reverse complement strand
GAAAAAGCGGCGCCGGCGAAATCATCATGAACGGCGCGGTCGCGCATCTCGGCAAAAAAGGGGACCGGCTGACGATCATGAATTTTGGAATCTTCACCAAAGCCGAAGCGAAAAAATGGAAGCCGCGCGTCATCGTGCTTGGTAAAAATAATCGCATCGAAGTGGTCAAACGCGGGATTTGATTTGGAAACAAAAAACGCGCCGGTTTTTGAACCGGCGCGTTTTCGTTTTATTTTGGGACGGCGACACGCCGTCCCTCCCGCGTCAGAAATTCTTCGCGACTTCGTTCCAGTTCACGACATTCCAGAATGCCTTGAGATAATCGGCGCGCTTGTTCTGGTATTTCAGATAATACGCGTGTTCCCAAACGTCCACGCCGAGGATGGCTTTGCCTTCGACGCCGGATATGGCTTTGCCGAGAAGCGGATTATCCTGGTTCGCGGTGGAAACGATTTCCAGTTTTCCATTATTAGAAACGAGCCACGCCCAGCCGCTGCCGAAACGGCCGATGCCCGCCGCTTCAAACTTCGCCTGAAAATCGGCGAATGAACCGAACGTGCTGTTGATCGCGTCGGCCAGTTTGCCGGTCGGCGCGCCGCCGGCGTTTGGGCCGAGAATTTTCCAGAAGAAAGAATGATTCCAATGACCGCCGCCGTTGTTGCGCACCGCGCCGCGGATGTTTTCCGGCACGGAAGCGAGATCGCCAATGAGCGCTTCAAGCGATTTGCTTTCGAGCGGCGTGCCGGCGATGGCTTTGTTGAGATTGGTGACGTAGGCGGCGTGATGTTTGTCGTGATGGATTTCCATCGTCAACGCGTCGAAATGCGGTTCGAGCGCGGCTTTGTCGTAGGGCAGGGGTGGTAATTCAAATGGCATAATTTTCGTTTTGGTTGATGTTTGGTTTCAGTTGTAAAAGTTGAAAACCAAGTTGCTTTACCGCGAGGTGAAAATCAAGTGCGGATAAAATCGGATTCGGACACAATCATTTTTTTGAATCCAAAACGCCGCCCCGGCGCATCTCATTATTGAACAGTTAAAATCAAACCTATAAACATGAAAATAAAACCAAGCAGTTTACTCGCCGCGATTTTTCTTTGCGCGCTCGCCGCCGTGCCTTTGCGGGCGCAGACCAGCGCGGCCGTCAAAACGGAAACGGTCCATGCTTCCGTCGCCACCAATGATGCTGTCGCCGCCTCGAATCTGGATGGAAAAAATTCCACGGATGCGGGACCTCAATCTGCGCGCTCGGACAATGCTGCGGCAATTCTCGCTTCACAAAATCAGGTCGAAATCTCCAAAGACTTTCATGAAACAGTCGCGCAAGTGGTTGCTATTATCGCGGGCTGCAGCATTCCGATCGCGATGGTCACGATCATCGGCCTTTATTTATTTTTTCGCCATCGCAAGAACATTATGTTGCACGACACCTTGCGTGCGATGATTGACAAAGGCACGCCGATCCCGCCGGAATTATTGCATTCGCCCCAATCCAATCAGGCGCGTCGTCCGCGTAATGATTTTCGGACGGGTTTGATTTTGGTGGGTGTGGGCGCCGGGCTGGAACTTGCCGATCGTGGAACTGCCGGCATGATTGTTTTATTCATGGGCTTCGCTTTTTTGTTGGCGGCACTTTTTGATAGAAGAAGGTCAAAGCACGAAGCTGACCTCAAAGATGATGATGTTCGCGTCGTGGAAAAAACATCCGACCAACCGCCGAAAATTTAATCGTGTCGTTCGCCGACGCAGATTTGATCGCCCGTATCCTCTCCCGCGAAGACCATCAGGCCTTCGCGGAATTGGTGCGACGTTATCAATCGCCCGTGCGCGCTTTTTTGACGCGCATGACGCGCGGCGATCTGCACCTCGCCGATGATCTGGCGCAGGAAACTTTTTTAAAAGCCTGGCAGAAATTGCACACATTCCGCGGGGACGCAAAATTTTCCACCTGGCTTTTTGGGATTGCTTGCAATGAATTTCGCGGCGCGGCGCGCAAACGAAAAGAATTGGCTTTGGAAGACATCGAGGAATTGCCGTCGGAGCCGGATCAAATGTCCGCCATTCCCGACAGCAATTTGCGACTGGATTTGACCGCCGCCTTAAAAACGTTAAATTCCAGTGAGCGTGCCGCCGTTTTGCTTTGCTGCCAAAATGGTTTGTCGCATGAAGAGGCGGCGCAAGTTTTGGATTGTCCGCTCGGCACGGTGAAAACAAATGTTTTGCGCGGCCGGGAAAAATTGAAACGCCGGCTATCATTATGAATTTGCCTGAAGAAAATGATCCGCTCGACGCGTTGCTGCGCGAGCAAAACGTTTATGTCGAAGACGGCGGCTTCACCCGGCGCGTCGTCAAATCTCTGCCGCGCCGTCGCCATCCGCTGTTGCGTCCGCTGATTTTATTGGGCGCAACGATCATCGGTTCCCTGCTGACGATTCTGTGGATGCCGTGGAAAAATTTGCCCGCGCTTGATTCGTCTGCATTGCTTTCGCTTAATTCCCAAGTGCTGCTGCCGTGGGCGATGTTGTTCGCCGTCGTCGCTTCATTGGCTTGGGGCATCATCGCCGCCCTGCAATGGGAAGATTAAGGTTTTGCCGGTTCAATTTTCACCAGCTCGGAAAAAAAATTTCAAAAATTGGCGGCTGGTTTTCTGACTTTAGCCATGATTTGCCAGACTTTTCGTCGCTACCAATGACAATCCCTCGGTTCGTTTGGGACGGCTTGTTTCTCGCCGGACATTTCCGGTAGAAACGAGCCAAGGCCGCCGCTTCAAGCATCGCAGGGAAATCAAGTGCGGAGAATTAAATTTAAGCGGTGAATTTTTTTAATCGCCAATTTTTTTAGTCACCCCGCTCGCACGTCGGAAAGTGGAATGGCGTCAGGGGGAGCATGAATGTGCTCTAGCCCAACTTCTTGCGTCTGATATTTTTCCGGTTGGAAATTTACGCGTGGATTTGGAATCGTCGGGAAAAATATGATTTCGCTGAACAAATTATTTTCGGTTTCCACTATATTGTGCGCCACGATATTTT
This sequence comes from Verrucomicrobiota bacterium, assembly GCA_026225155.1. GTDB lineage: Bacteria > Verrucomicrobiota > Verrucomicrobiia > Limisphaerales > UBA11358 > UBA11358. The sequence goes on along the minus strand of JAMFSG010000148.1, from coordinate 8,981 downwards.
TGATGTGTCTGGGCACAATTCCTGCCCGCGCGCGTGAAAGCACACTGCTGGCAAATGGTTGGAGCTTCAAATCCGGCGACCTCACCAATGCCGAGAAAATAAATTTCGATGCGGGCGGTTGGCAGGATATTTCGTTGCCGCACAGTTGGGGCTGGGATCAGGCGCACGCGGGCAAGGCGTATTATCGCGGGCCGGGCTGGTATCGGCGCGAGTTGGAAATCCAGCCGCAAAAAGGCAAAAGATATTTCCTGCGGTTCGAGGCGGCGAGTTTGGTGGCGGATGTTTGGTTCAACGGGAAACTATTGGGCGAACATCGCGGCGGTTTTGGCGCGTTTGCGTTTGAGATCACGACGAATCTTGCTGCTGGCGGCACGAATCTCCTGGCGGTGCGGGTGGACAATGCTGCGCAGCCGGACATCGCGCCGTTGAGCGGGGATTTTAACGTGTATGGCGGTTTATATCGTCCGGTGCATTTGATTGAAACTTCAGCCGAAAATTTTGCGGTGACGGATCACGGCTCGCCGGGCGTGGCGTGGTTGCAGACGAGCGTGAACGCGACGCAAGCCGTGCTCGATGTCACGGCGCAGATTTCAAACGGCACGAAACAAAAACGCCCGCTGATTTTGGTGACGAAAATTCTGGACGCGGACGGCAATGAAGTTTTTGCCACCAACAAAAATATCACCCTGATTCCAAGTTACACGACGCCGTTTTGGACCCATATCGCATTGTCAACCCCACATTTGTGGAATGGACGGAAAGATCCATATCTATATCGTGCAATCGTGGAATTGCGTTCAACCAATGGTGTCGTTGACTCGGTCGAGCAATCGCTCGGCCTGCGTTCCTACTATATTGATCCCGACAAAGGCTTTTTTCTGAACGGCGAAAAATATCCGATCTACGGCGTGTGCCGCCATCAAGACCGGCCGGAAAAAGGCTGGGCGATTTCCGAAGCCGACATGGCCGAAGATGTTGAGTTGTTGAAAGAACTCGGTGCGACCGCCGTTCGCTGCGCCCATTATCAACACGGCGATTATTTTTACAGCCTTTGCGACCAGGCGGGAATTTTGGTCTGGGCGGAAATTCCGCAGGTCAACGCCGTTCACGACACGGCGGAATTTGAAAACACCTCCCGCAGCCAGTTGCTTGATTTGATCCGGCAGAACATCAACCACCCTTCAATTTTCGTCTGGAGTTTGTTCAACGAAATTGGCGGGCGCACGGACGATCCGCATCGCGAGCTGCAAAATCTGGCCAACATCGCGCACGGCGAAGATCCGACGCGCCCGACCATCGGTGCGACGTCCCATACCGATTTGCCGCAGATGAATAAAATCCCCGACCTGCTCGGTTGGAATATTTATCCCGGCTGGTATGGCGGCAAAGATTCGCTAGAAAAATTCGGCGCGTGGCTGGATACCTACCGATATTCGAGCCACACCGGCGGCTTTTGCCTGAGCGAATATGGCGCGGGCGCCAACGTGAACCAACATGAAGAAAATCCGCCGCAGTCGAAAGCCGGCGGCGCGTGGCATCCCGAAGAATATCAATCCATCGTCCACGAAGCGGATTGGGCGGCGATTAAATCTCATCCCTTTGTGTGGGGCAGTTTCGCCTGGAATATGTTTGATTTTTGCGTGTTCGAACGCAAAGAAGGCAGCCAAATCGCCTTGAACGACAAAGGACTTGTCACTTACGACCGCAAGACAAAGAAGGACGCGTTTTATTTTTACCAAGCCAATTGGTCCACGCAGCCGGTGCTTTACATCACCAGCCGCCGTTTCACTGAACGGACGAATTCCGTGACGGACGTTAAAATTTATTCCAACGCGAACGAGGCAGAATTGTTGCTCAACGGCGTTTCGCAAGGCAAACGCAGCAACGACGGCAACGCGGTTTTCATCTGGAAAAATATCCAGTTGGCGACCGGTGAAAATAAGATTGAAGCCAAGGCCGAGCGCGATGGCCAAAGTTTGAACAATACCTGCGTCTGGAATTTTTCACCAAAATAAAATGGCGACCATTGATAAATCGTTGGCTTTGATTTTTTGTCCGTTGTGCGGCACGGCCAAGGAAAGCGATGTTTTCATTGCGGAGACGGACGTCGAGCTGGCGCCCAAATTTTATTGCGGGACAATTGTCTGGTCGTTTCAAAAACAGGTTAAATTTCAGGGTGCCAAGTGCCGCATCATCCAAAAGTTGCGCGCACCCAAGATGCCCGAAAAACCGGCTTTTCCATCCGTCTTTGGCAAAGATTTTTGGTGAAAACCTTTGGTCAAGCCGGGGGCGGAAATAGTATTTTCAGACAAGGATCAGAATTGCATGAACAATCAAAACTCCGGCGCGGCCAAAACCAAAGTTGGCTACAACCGTTTTTTGCTGCTCGTCGCCGGTCTGGGCGGACTGCTTTACGGCGTGGATGTCGGGATCATTTCCGGCGCGCTGCCGTATCTCCAGGATACCTTCAAAGATGCGGCCACCGGCCAGACGCTTGATTCCGGTAAATTATCACAGATTGTCGCCGCCGTTTTGCTGGGCAGCGTCATCTCCACATTGTTTGCCGGTTTGCTGGCGGATTGGTTCGGCCGCAAAAAAATGATGATTGCCAGCGGCTTGCTGTTTGTCGTCAGCATCCCGATGATTTCATTGGCGCATAGTTACGATGGATTGATGGCGGGGCGGTTATTGCAAGGGATCAGCGGCGGATTTATCGGCGTCGTCATCCCGCTGTATCTGGCGGAATGTCTGAGTGCAACCAATCGCGGCAAAGGCACGGGCATTTTTCAATGGCTGTTGACGCTGGGCATTTTTGCCGCCGCCGTCATCGCCTATGTTTTCAGCCAGCACGTAGATGAAGTCGCGAAACTGAATGACGCGGCAAAATTACTGGCGTTTAAAGATACGGCGTGGCGCAGCATTTTCTGGGTCTCGCTGCCGCCGGGAATTTTATTTGTGCTGGGTGGTTTTTTTGTGGCGGAATCGCCGCGCTGGCTGTTCCGGCGCGGGAAAGTTGAAGCCGCGCGCGCCGCGCTCTTGCGTTCCCGTTCGGACGAACAGGCGGAAACCGAGTTGAAAGAAATGGCTGAAGCCGCCGCCATTGAAAAAAGCCCCGGGCAAAAGGTCAAAGAATCGTTGCTGCGCCGCAAATATGTCATTCCGTTTTTGATCGCGTGCGCGATCCTGACCTGCAATCAGGCTACGGGCATCAATTCCGTCATCGGTTACAATGCGACGATTTTGATCCAGGCGGGTTTGAGCGACGCCCACGCCCATTTGGGCAACGTCCTTTTCACCTTCATCAATTTCCTGGCAACCATCGGGGCGGTGGTTCTGGTGGACCGCAAAGGCCGCAAATTTCTCCTGTCGCTCGGCACAGCCGGGATTGTGGTTTCCATGATCTGCGCCGGATTGCTGTTTCAAAAAACTGAAAAGTTGCGCGTGGATGTGAAGGATGCGGTGCAAGCGGAAGTGACGACCAATCAAGCTGCGTCACTTCTGTTCAATCAGGAAACGGCTGCCCGGTTGTTGGCGGATAAAAATTCCGGCAATCAGCCATCCACGCTGGTCGTGACTTATTCCTACGGCGATTTTCATGGCGCAACCACGGCCATTCGTTCCGATGACATCGCGGCCAAGCCGGTCGAAATCACGCGCGAAGGTTGTTTGCCGGCAAATAAAATCGTTTCGTTTTTCGGTCATCCGTTTGCCGATCTCGACGCCGCCCGGATCGCGCCGTTAAAGATTGATCACGCCCTCATCACGCCGGTGCCCGACGAAAACAACGGCTGGTTGACGGCGGTGGTGCTGTTCATTTTCGTTTCCTTTTTCGCCGTCGGCCCCGGCGTTTGCGTGTGGCTGGCCCTGTCGGAATTGATGCCGACGCGGATCCGTTCCAACGGCATGAGCATTGCGCTGCTTATCAACCAGACGGTTTCGTGGACGATCGCCGCCGTCTTTCTGCCGACGGTGGGCGCGCACGGCTATTCAACCATGTTCTTTATTTTCGCCGGTTGTTCGACGGTTTATTTCCTGATCGCGTTTTTTGTGTTGCCGGAAACCAAAGGCAAAACGCTGGAAGAAATCGAAGAACATTTTGAAGGCGGGAAAAATAAAAAGGGGCGCGCAAAATGAAATTTATTTCCAAAAAGTGGCCGGCCGGATTTTCAATCTTGCTGTTAGCGGCGACAATTTTTGCCGCTGACACGAACGAACTCGGGCTGATTCCGCTGCCGCAAAAAATCCAGCGGCTCGATGGCGCGTTTCAACTGGCGGCGGACACGCAGATTTTCACCGACCCAAATTCGTTTTCGACGGGAGAATTTCTCGCTGCGCAGTTGCGCCAGTCGGTTGGCGGACATTTCAAAGTGAGCGGCAAGACGCTGCCGGGCATGGCGATCACAGACGGCATTTTGCTGACGACGGCGGGCGCAGATCCTTTTCTCGGCGGCGAAGGCTACGCGCTGACCGTGACGACGAACCAAGTGATTATCCGCGCGCCGACGCAGGCCGGACTTTTTTACGGTGTGCAAACATTGTTGCAATTATTGCCGCCGCAAATTTTTTCATCGAACACCGTTGCCGATGTGAATTGGATAATTCCATCCGTTCAAATCACCGATGTTCCGCGTTTCAAATGGCGCGGGTTCATGCTTGATGTCAGCCGCCATTTTTACACGAAAGCGGAAGTGGAAAAAGTGCTCGACGCGATGGCGTGGTATAAATTGAACACGTTCCACTGGCATTTGACGGATGACCAGGGCTGGCGCATCGAGATCAAAAAATATCCGAAGCTCACGGAAATCGGCGCGTGGCGCGACGGCGTCGGTTTCGGTCTGGCGACCAATTCCACGACCGCTTACGGCGCGGACGGCCGTTACGGCGGATTTTACACGCAGGACGACATCCGCGAAGTCGTGGCTTACGCGGCGGCGCGGCACATCACGGTCGTTCCCGAAATCGAGATGCCCGGCCATTCGCTCGCGGCGCTCGCGGCGTATCCGCAATTCGGTTGTCCCGGCAACACGTTCACGATTCCGACCAAAGGTGGCGTGCTCGCGGGCATTTACGATCCGGCGAACGAGGCGACGTTTCAATTTTTAGACGATGTGCTGGCGGAAGTGTTCCAACTGTTTCCCGGCAAATACATTCATCTCGGCGGCGACGAAGTGCCGAAGGAAACGTGGAAAAAAAGTGCGGACTGCCAGGCGTTGATGGAGCGTGAAAATCTGAAGAACGAAGACGAATTGCAAAGCTGGTTTCTGCGTCGCATGGAAAAATTTGTCAACGCGAACGGCAAGACGCTGCTCGGCTGGAGCGAAATCATGCACGGCGGCGTCGCGCCCAGCGCGGTCGTGATGGATTGGATTGGCGGCGGCAAGGAAGCGGCCGGCGCGGGCCATGATGTCGTGATGACGCCGACGGGATTTTGCTATCTGGATTATTATCAATCCACGAATCACACAACCGAGCCGAAAGCCATCGGCGGATTTTTGCCGCTGGAAAAAGTTTATTCGCTAGATCCGATTCCCGCCGGTTTGCCGCCGGAAAATGAAGCGCACATCCTCGGCGGGCAGGGGAATCTGTGGACGGAATTCATTCCCAATTTGAACTACGCCGAATACATGATGTTCCCGCGCCTGTGCGCGGTGGCGGAAGTGACTTGGTCGCCGAAATCTGCGCACGACTGGGATTATTTCAAAACGCGTGTCGTGCAAAATGAAAAACGGCTCGATGCGTTTGGGGTGAATTACCGCCATGACGATTCGGAAACTGCTAAATAGATTCTGATGAAATTAAAATTCCATCCGCCGCTTGACGCCGGTTTCACGCCGGCGGTGTTATTTAATCGCGATTACGTCGCCGCCGCGAAAAAATCTGCTCGCGCTGTGCCGCTCGTCATCGGTTTGGAACGCGAGAATAAACTGGTCTCGCGCTACGAAACCATCGTGTTGCCGGACACGGATGCGGAAACGCTGCTTTACGTCGAGCGGCTCGTGAAGTTTTTGTTGTGGGCGTGGGGCGGTTGGAAACTGCACATCGGCGGACCGAAAGTCATCGGCGAATTTATCCGCAAAACGTATTCGCCGCGCGGCGCGCGAAAATTTGATTGCGAGATGATGACGACGGCTTACGGCAAAAAATTCCAGGTCATCGTGACGATGGCGGAAAAAGTTCCGGCGGCAAAGGAAGCGCAGATCGCGGCGGGCGGACATCTGAAAGGTTGCCGCATCGGTTTTGATCTCGGTGCGAGCGATTACAAAGTTTCAGCGGTGAAAGATGGCGAGGCGGTTTTCACGGAAGAAATGCCGTGGGATCCGAAAATTCAATCCGATCCGGCGTATCATTATCATCACGTCGCGTCCGCGTTGCATCGCGCGGCGGCGCATTTGCCGCGCGTGGATGCGATTGGCGGCAGCTCGGCGGGTATTATTGTGGACAATGAAATCCGCGTGGCGTCATTGCTGCGCGCGGTGCCGAAAAAACTTTATCCGGTCGCGGCCAGGATTTTTAAGCGTCTCCAAAAAGAATGGAACGTGCCGGTCGTGGTGATGAACGACGGCGACGTGACGGCGCTGGCGGGCGCGTTGTCGCTCGGCAGCAAAGGGATGCTGGGCATCGCGCTCGGTTCGAGCGAGGCGGCGGGTTTCATGGACCAGCAGGGCCGCATCCTTGGCTGGCTGAACGAACTCGCGTTCGCGCCGGTGGATTATCAACCAGGCGCGGCGCTGGACGAATGGGCGGGCGACATCGGCACGGGCGCGCTGTATTTTTCGCAACAGGCGGTGAACAAGCTTTTGCCCGCGGCGAAAATCAAATTGCCGGAAAAAATGGGTTTGCCGGAGCGGTTGAAAGAAGTGCAGGCGTTGATGGCGAAAGGCGACGCGCGCGCGGCGAAAATTTACGAAACGATCGGCATTTATCTTGGCTACACGCTGCCGTATTACGCGGAGTTTTACGATTTCCGGCAGGTGCTCATTCTCGGCCGCGTGACGACGGGCAAGGGCGGCGACATCGTGATCGAAAAAGCGAACGCGGTTTTGAAAGCGGAATTTCCCGAAGTCGCGGCGAAAATTGAATTGAAGGTGCCGGACGAAAAATCGCGGCGCGTCGGCCAAGCCGTGGCGGCGGCAAGTCTGCCGTCGTTGAAAAAATAATTTCAACCACGGATAAACACTGATGAACACGGATGGAGCAGAACGCAGAGGCGCGGAGAACGCCGAGAAACGCAGAGTAAGAATAATCTCTGCGCCTCTTTGCGTCCTCCGCGCCTCTGCGTTTCGTTTTGTTATCCGTGTGCATCTGTGTTTATCCGTGGTTAAAATGTTGGGAGTCATTTTATGAAATTCAAAAATTCGACCGCTGAATTTTTTGTGCCGGACGGCCAGCCGGTGGCGAAGGCATTTTCGCGCGTGACGCATCTGGGCATTGGCGCGCACCAGGACGATCTGGAATTCATGGCGTTCCACGGCATTCTGGAATGCTTCGGCAAAACCGATAAATGGTTCGGCGGCGTGACGTGCACGAACGGCGCGGGCAGTTCGCGCGTCGGCGCTTACCAAGATTTTACGGATGCGCAACTGATGAAGGTCCGGCGCGCGGAACAAAACGCGGCGGCGGTCGTCGGCCAATACGGCGTGATGGTGCAACTGGATTATCCGAGCAGCGCGGTGAAAAGCACGACGGACAAAGCGTTGCAAAATGATCTGAAGAAAATTCTTTTAGCGACAAAACCGGAAATTGTCTACACGCACAATCCGGCGGACAAGCACGACACGCACATCGGCGTGGTCATCGCGGCGTTGTCGGCGATGCGGGAATTGCCTAAATCACAACGCCCCAAAAAAATCATCGGCTGCGAAGTCTGGCGCAATCTGGATTGGATGTTGGACACGGAAAAAGTTCAAATGAACGTCAGCGGCCACGATCATTTGGCGGCGGCATTGAACGGCATTTTCGATTCCCAGATCGCCGGCGGCAAACGCTACGACCTGGCGACGCTCGGCCGCCGTTCGGCGAACGCAACATTTTTCGAGGCGCACGCGAGCGACGCGGCGACGCAGTTGATTTTCGGCATGGATCTGACGCCGCTGATTGAAAACGAAAATCTGGACATCGTGGAATTCGTCGTTGGTTTCATTGAACGGTTTCAAGGTGACGTGAAAACGAAGTTAAGTAAACGGCTCGGAAAAATTTGAGCGGCGGAAATTTGTATTATGGAAATCATCATCCAACCCACGCCGGCAGCGGCGACGAGCATCGCGGCGCGCTTGATCGCGAAATTATTGCGCGAAAAACCGAACGCGGTGCTCGGCTTGGCGACCGGCAGCACGCCGCTGGCGCTTTACCGTGAACTCATCGCGCTGAAACTCGACTGGAGCAAGGTCACGACTTTTAATCTGGACGAATACATCGGCATCTCGCCGCAGCATCCGCAGTCGTATCACAGCTTCATGTGGGAAAATCTTTTCCAGCACGTCAACGTCGCGGTGAAAAACGTGCACATCCCCGACGGCATGGCGAAGGACATTCCGGCAGGCTGCGAACTTTACGAAAAACAGATCCACGCGGCGGGCGGCATAGATCTGCAAATCCTCGGCATCGGCACGGACGGCCACATCGGTTTCAACGAACCGACATCGTCGCTGTCGTCGCGCACGCGCATCAAGACGCTGACCCAACAGACGACGCGCGACAACGCGCGGTTTTTCGGGAGCGAAGACCAGGTGCCGCACCACGTCATCACGATGGGCATCGGCACGATTTTGGAAGCGCGGCAAAACCTGCTGCTCGCGTTCGGCGAAAAAAAAGCCGCCGCTGTCGCCGCCGCCATCGAAGGCCCGCTCACCGCGATGAATCCGGCGTCCGCCTTGCAACTGCATCCGACGGTGAAAGTTTTCCTCGACGCCGCCGCCTCGGCAAAACTGAAACGAACAGACTACTACCGCTGGGTTTATGACCACAAACCAAAGTGGCAGCAG
>JAMFSG010000147.1 GCA_026225155.1 Verrucomicrobiota bacterium | reverse complement strand
TCGGTTTTTTTCAACGGCACGATGAAGTGGCCGTCTTTTTTCATTTCGCGCTTCGCCGTTTCCCACCATTTTTTGTAATCTTCGGCGATGACATCCGGCACAAGCACTTGCTGGATTTGGTCAACCGTCGCTTTGCCATCAAAACTGTTCAGCACGAGTTTGATCAGATCCAAATGATGCGCGGCAAGATGGCGCACGGCTTCAATGTCCGCGGCTTTGCGCGCAAGGATGTGATTTTTCGGAATGGGTTTTAAGGATTCCGCCGCGAACGCCAGATCCATCGTGTGACCGGCTTTGCCCGGAAAATCAATCGTGAAACGTGCGAACACCGTGTCCACCGTTTTGATCTTTCCGAAACCCCAACTGCGATGCGTGCAGTAGCCGCCTTCGACCAGTTGCACCAGCGGTTCAACGTGTTTGCCTTCGATTTTTCCCGCTGCCGCCAGTTTTTCGAATTCTTCTCTCATAAATTTTTAATCTCGCGTCCCGAAACAAGGTGAACAACATTAAACGAATTGAACGACGAAAATCCAAGACAAATTGCTGCCCGCGTTTTGCGCCAGCGCGAAACCACCGGCGAATTCACCGAAAATCTGCTCGATGCCGCGCTCGCCCGCGCCAAGCTTTCGCCCGCCGACCGCGGCCTCTGCCAGGAAATGGTTTATGGCATCGTCCGCTGGCAGGCCGCGCTCGACTGGCTCATCGCCCGCAAAACGCCCGGCCACGAACAAAAACCCGCGTTGCAAAATCTGCTGCGCCTCGGATTGTATCAGATTTTTTGGCTGGATCGAATTCCGCCGCACGCCGCCGTCCACGAAACCGTCGAGTTGACGAAATTTCTCGGCTACATTTCGCACGCCGGATTCATCAACGCCGTCCTGCGCGGCTATCTGCGCGAAGCCGAGCTGACGAAAAAACTGCTCGAAGGCATAAAAAATTTGTCGCCGTCCATCGGTTTTTCCCAACCCGAATGGCTCGTGGAAAAATGGCAGAAACGGTTCGGCGATGAAAAATTGCGGCTTCTGCTCGAATGGAACAACACGCCGCCGAAAACTTTCGCGCGCGTCAACACCTTGAAAACCGACGCCGGCAAGCTCATCGAAAAATGGCGCGAAGAAAATGTCGAATACAATTTTTTCACGCGTGATTGGACCGGCGAGAATTTGATCTTTGAACTGAAATCACATCCGCCGCTCGCCAAGCTCGCCAGTTTTCGCGACGGCTGGTTTTACATTCAAGATCCCAGCACGCTGCTTGCCGTGACCGAACTCGATCCGCAACCCGGCGAAACGATTTTGGATCTGTGTGCCGCGCCCGGCGGCAAAACCACGTTCGCCGCGCAAGCGATGAACAACGAAGGCAAAATCATCGCGACCGATATTTCCGAAGATCGCCTGAAACTGATCCGCGAAAATTGCAAACGCCTCGGCGTGACCATCGTTGAAACCGGCGACGCTTCGACTTTCAATCTTTCACCCGCCTCGTTTAATCGCGTTTTGGTGGACGCGCCATGTTCCAATTCCGGCGTGTTGCGCCGACGCGTGGATTTACGCTGGCGCATTTCGGCGGACGAAATTTCACGCCTGCGTCACACGCAACTTGGTTTGCTCAAGCTTGCCGCGACGAAATTAAAATCCGGCGGCATTTTGATTTACAGCACTTGCAGTTTGGAGCCGGAAGAAAATCTCAGCGTCGTGAATGAATTTCTCGCCACGCATCCGCAATTCAAACTGGAATCATCGCGCGAACTGCTTCCATTCGCCGACCAGGTGGACGGCGCGTTCGTCGCACGTTTGGAAAAAACCATCTGATCATGTCCACGGCAAACGTCACCATCCACGCCAGCCAGTTTCCGGAAAATGTCCGGCGCGACTTGCTGACCTCGCTGCGCACGCGTCGTGTGAACCACAAGTTTCACTACGACAGCCACAAGCAAACGCAGAAATGGCTCGCGTTGCACGAAGCGCATTCGCCTGCGCGCACGGATAAAAATTGCCTCGACACTTACGACCTCGCGTTCATCGAAACGGCCAAAAAAATTGCGGCCAAAAAAATCCACGTCATCGGCCTCGGCTGCGGCGGCGGACAAAAAGATGCGCGCCTGTTGGAACTGCTGAAAAAATCCGACCAAGAAATTTTCTACACGCCATCCGACGTCAGCGTGCCAATGACGCTCGTCGCGCGTGAAGCTGCGTTGAAATTTTTGCCGGCAAAAAATTGTTTTCCGTTTGTTTGCGATCTGGCGACGGCGGAAAATCTAAACGAAATTTTTGCCCAAAGTCCAGCGCCCAAAGCCCAGTGCCTCTTCACCTTTTTCGGCATGATCCCGAATTTCGAGCCGGACGAAATTTTACCCAAACTCGCCGCGCTCATTCGCAAAAAAGATTTTCTGCTGTTCAGCGCTAACCTCGCGCCCGGCAATGATTACGCTGCCGGCGTAAAAAAAATCCTGCCGCAATATGACAACGCGCTCACGCATGACTGGCTGCTGACCTTTCTGCTCGATCTCGGCATCGATCTCGGCGATGGCGAATTGCGTTTTGGCATTGAAGATGGCGCGCTGAAATTAAAACGCGTCACCGCCAAATTCCATTTTTCCCGCGCGCGGGAAATTGTCGTTTATGGTGAAAAATTCAAATTCCGTCGCGGCGAGTCTATTCAAATTTTCTTTTCGTATCGCTACACGCCCGAACGCGTTGGAAAAAATCTCGTCCGTCATGGATTAAAAGTTCAAACGCAGTGGCTCGCACCCTCCGGCGAAGAAGGTGTTTTTCTCTGCCGCCGCGCGTAAGTTTTGTGGTTGGTGGGGCGAGCGTCCCCGCGAGCCGGGTGCTGCTTGAAACTTTGACTGCCTCGGCTCACGAGGACGCTCGCCCACCAAGTTTCAGTTTAGTGGCAGCCGGATTGCGTGACGGGATTTTTACTTTAAATTCATCACATGGAACTTGATCTCGAAAAAGATTTTGCCGATCACGCTTACGGAATTCTCGCCAGTCTCGTCACGCCACGGCCGATTGCGTTGGTCACGACCATGAGCGCCGATCGCAAAGTGAACGCCGCGCCGTTCAGTTTTTTCAATCTCATGGGCGCGAATCCGCCGATCTGCGCGTTCGCACCGGGCGACCGCGACAACGGCACGCCGAAAGACACCGTATTGAATATCCGCGCCACGCACGAATTCGTCGTCAATCTCGTGGACGAACGCATTGCGGAAGCGATGAATCAATGCGCCGCCTCATTGCCATTTGGTGAAAACGAACTTACGCACGCCGGCTTGACCGCTGCGCCGTCGTCCATCGTCAAACCGCCGCGCATCGCGGAAGCACCCGCGAGTTTGGAATGTGCCGAATGGGGCACGTTGCAGATTGGCGGCAATCGCATGGTGATCGGTTTGATCAAACGGCTGCATGTGCGCGATGAATTATTTGACACGGAGAAAAAACGGATTCACACGGAAAAACTTTTGACCATCGGCCGCATGGCGTCGCCACATTGGTATTGCAAAACTTCCGAACGCTTTGAAATGATTCGTCCGGCGTAAAAAAACATTCAAGCGTCCAAGCTCCAACATCCAGAGAAGCTCCAAAATTCAACATCCAAAAATATTTGCACGCGCAAAAATTATTGGAGCTTGGTGATTGAAGTTTCTCTGGACGCTTGGAGGTTGGTGCTTGGAGCTTTTTATTTCCACTGGTTCCAGAAATTTTCAAAAGTCTGCAATTCACGGGCACGGCGCAAACCATTTTCGTCGTGCCACAAAACAGCGGCGTGGCCGTGCGAAAATCTCGTTTCCCACGGAATGTGATACGCGCCAGCTTCGAGCCAGATCAAATGATCGCCCGCGCGCAGCGAACGCGGCAGCGGCGTGCGTGCAAGTTGATCGAAGGCCATGCACGTCGGGCCGCAAACGGCGGTGAGCGTTTCCGCGCCGCTGCGTTCTGGCAATGATAAAATTTCGTGTTGTTCCCAAAGCGACGTTAGCGCATTCATCGTGCGTCCGCCGTCGCAGATCAGTTGGCGCAAACCGCGCCGTTCTTTCACGTCGAGAATTTTCACGACGAGCGCGCCGCTGCTGGTGGTAAGAAAACGTCCGTTCTCCAGCCAGACTTCGCGCAGGCCGGGAAATTGTTTCGCCGCCTGCCGCAACTTTTGCGCAAACGCGCGCAGGCCGAATTCGCCATCGAAAACTTTGCCGCCGCGCGTGAGCACATGACGCACCGGCAAGCCGCCGCCGATGTCGAGATTCAACGGACTGAATTTTGCCGCACGGCAAATCTCCGCGACTTCGGTGATGGCGCGTTCGTAAATTTGCGCGGAAGAAATATTTGAGCGCAGATGAAAACTGACGGTTTCAATTTTAACTTTTGCGCGCAGTAATTTTTTCAGCGCAACGACCGACTCGTCTGATGTGAAACCGAATTGCGTCGGGAACTGCGGACTTTCGGGATCGAATTCTTCGCTGGTGTTGATGCGGACGCCGCAGCGCCAGTTCAGTTTTTTTGCGCGCGGCAATAATTTCGCCAGTTCGGTCGGCGAATCAAAATTCACCGCGAGTTCGCGCAGATCAAATTTCGGCAGCCAATGATGTTTGGCCGGGCCGTTGACCAAAATATGTTCCGGCGCAAAACCTTCTTTGAGCGCGGCGCGCAGTTCAAATTCGCTGACGACTTCGATCGGCCGATTTTGTTCACGCCACCATTTTAGCAACGGCGCGACCGGTTGAGTTTTGCAGGACAACCAATTTTGAATTTTGAGCTTTGAATTTTTAGTGCCAAATCCCGCCGCCGTGAAAGCGTTCTCAAGTTCGGAAATTCTTTCGACGATCGGCAGCGCGGAAAAAATGTAAAACGGCGTGGGCGTAGAAAGCGAAAGCGCCTCGCGAACGAGACGCTTCCAGAATTCAATGGTTTCCGGCGCGTGGCCGAAATTGAGCGAAGCCGGAGTCTTCATATTGGCCAGTCCGGCACGGACTTCACATACCCATGATCTGATAACCGCCATCCACGTAAAGCACTTGGCCGGTGATGCTTGCGGCGCCGTCGCTGGCAAGAAAAGTTCCGGTCGCGCCGAGTTCGTCCGTCGTGCAGCTGCGTTTGAGCGGCGCGTGCGCTTCGTAGTGCTTCATCATTTCGCTGAAACCGGCGATGCCGCGCGCGGCGAGCGTTTGCACGGGGCCGGCACTGATGCAATTGACGCGGATTTTTTTCGGGCCCAAATCGTAGGCGAGATAGCGCGTGCTGGCTTCGAGCGCGGCTTTGGCGACGCCCATGACGTTGTAATGCGGCACGACTTTTTCCGCGCCGTAATAACTCATCGCCACGATGCTGCCGCCGTCGGTCATCAACGGCGCGGCGGCGCGGGCGAGCGCGACGAGCGAATACGCGCTGACATCGTGCGCGACGCGAAAGGCTTCGCGGCTCGTATTCACAAATTCGCCTTCGAGTGCTTCTTTTGGCGCAAACGCGACCGAGTGCAAAAGTAAATTTAATTTGCCAAATTTCTCACCAACAGTTTTGAAAACGGTCGCGATGTCTTCGTCTTTCGTCACGTCGCACGGCATCAATAAAGTGTCCGGCCCGAATGTCGCGACGAGTTCCTCGACATTTTCCTTGAGGCGTTCGCCCTGGTAAGTGAACGCGAGTTTTGCGCCGGCCTTGGCCCACGCCTGCGCGATGGCCCACGCGATGGAGCGTTTGTTGGCGACGCCGAAGACGATCCCGGTTTTTCCTGCGAGTGATGACATAAATTCGTGATCCGTTTAAGAGTTGAATTGTTAAATCGGTGAAAGGTTAAAACTTTTTGGCCGCCGCGCGCAAAGGAAATTGCATGTAGTTTTCGGTGAGGCGAGGCTCCTGGCGAGCAGTTTTTTGAAAATAGTGATCATGCGAAAGTAGCGGCTCGCGAGGACGCTCGCCCCACCAAAAATTCACAGCCTCGACTCATTGTTGCGGACAAACTAAACTGGTCGCAATGGATTCAAATGTGATCGCGGACGGGTTGATTCAATATTTGGTGTTCAGTGAAGCTGTTTATTTCTTAAAATAAAGTTCCTCGGCATTCCACGTTGCGCGATAACCGTTCAACGGCGTGGGGCGCACGTTGCCGATGTCCGCGCGGATGGCGGCATAATACATCGGCGTCACGGTGAAGATCATCGGCTGCTGCTCGGCGAGAATTGCCTGCACTTCATCGTAATCTTTTTTGCGTTCGTTGTAATCGAGCGTCTTCATCTGCGCGTCCAATAAATAATCCAATCGCGCTTCCCAATCGGTCGAGGGCGACGTTTCGCGCGGAAACCATTGATGCGTGAAGCCGCTGGATTTGATTGTGTTCATGCCGTCGGACGGATCGGCGACCGTGCCCGGCGCGAGTCCCAACAGGATGCAATCGTAATCGTAAGTGTCGTTGATTTTGGAGATCAACTTGTTGAATTCAACCGGTTGAAAAATGACGTTGATGCCGAGGTCCTTCAAATCTTTTTGGATGAGGATCGCCGCTTTTTCGCGCGCGCCGTTGCCGGTGTTTGTGTTCAAAACGAATTCAATTTTATTGCCGTCGGCATCGGTCAGAAAATCATCGCCGTTCCGTTTTTCAATTCCGATCTCTTTCAACAGCGCCAGCGCTTTTTCCACGTCATGCGGATATTTTTGGATGTTCGGATTGAACCATTTTTTATTGCCCGGCGTTTCAAAACCATAGGCGGGAATCGCGCGGCCGGAAAAAATGGATTTGATGATGGCGTCGCGG